>JAFXNX010000113.1 GCA_017529175.1 Clostridia bacterium | reverse complement strand
CTGTCGAGATATATATCGAAAGCAGCGACGGGAAAGCGATCACGGTAAAATCCTCTCTCATCCCCGAAAAAGCTACAAGAAGCGCGTCGGGCGTCACAGTATTCAGCTTGAAAAAAGGTCAGAGCGTCACGCGTGTCGAGAGCGGTGAGAGGGTCGAGTCGATAAGCGCGGCGTCAAAATGCAGAAAGATCAAGATCCCGGCTACGGGAGTAAAAGTATAAATCAACGGAGATCTGTTATGAGCGATAAAAAAAGAAAGTTTATGGTAAGACTTATCTGTCTTATTCTTGCCGGTCTTATGGTCGTCGGCGGATGTATCGCCGCGATCAGCGTCCTCATTGCCGGCTGAGTCGAAATATGTTTTCCCGGCATATTATGTTATCGAGGCGTCTGCCTGAATAACTGCCGGATGGTGAAAAATGAATAAAGAATATAAAAAGACGATGGCGGCGTGCTGTTCCGGTTACGTCACACAGTCGATCGTCGTTAATCTTGCGCCTCTGTTTTTTGTGATCTTCAGAAACGATTTTCGCTTTTCGTATTCGTTTATCGCAACTGTGATATTCGTCACTTTTGTGATCCAGATTGCCGTCGACGCGATGTCGGTAAAGTTCATGGGCCGTCTTGGATACAGAAGATGCGCGGTGCTCTCGCAGGTCTTTTCCGCGGCGGGCATACTTATGCTGGGACTCTTCCCGATGATATTTGCAAACAAGCACGCGGCTTTCCTTATCGCGGTAACGTTTTACTCGATAGGCGGCGCGCTTATGGAAGTGGTCATAAGTCCTATAATCGACGCGATCCCGTCCTCGTCGGGCGGCGCTTCGATGGCGTTCCTTCACTCATTCTATTCATGGGGACAGGTAGCGGTAATCCTGCTTACGACGAGCGCGCTCGCTCTGATAGGTCACACGCGCTGGTATCTGATACCATTCGTGTGGACGGCGCTTCCGATCTTCAACACATTTGCGTTTTTAAAAGTACCCATTATCGAGCCGGAAGCGCAGAACGTCGTAAAAACAACGGAACGGCTGTTCAAGCGAAAACTGTTTCTCGTCTCGATGCTTCTAATGATCTGCGCCGGAGCCGCCGAACAGATAATGGCGCAGTGGGCGTCGCTATTCTGCGAGAGAGGGCTCGGCGTTGATAAAGTCGTGGGAGATCTTGTCGGTCCGTGCCTTTTTGCCGCGTTTATGGCGATAGGCAGGATGTGGTACGGTATAAAAGGGGATAAGGTCGACCTCAAGCGAGCGATAGTCGCTTGCTCCTCGTTATCTGTAGTATGCTATCTTGTCACCGTCTTTTCGCCGTTCTCAGCGCTTTCACTTGCCGGGTGCGCGCTTTGCGGTCTCGGCGTAAGTCTTTTGTGGCCTGGTATGCTTTCAGCGACTTCGCAGTCGTTCCCCGACGGCGGTCCCGCTCTGTTCGCTTACCTTGCGCTCGGCGGAGACCTCGGATGCGCGCTCGGTCCATATATTGCCGGTGTGGTTTCCGACAGCGTATCGGGTTCGGCTGTCGGATCAGAAATAGTTTCACGCTTCGGACTCGGTATCGACGAGGTCAGCTTAAAGGCGGGGATACTTGCCGGGATAATCTTTCCCGTTGTTATGCTTATCGGATCTTTGGCGCTCGGAAGAAACAGAACAAAACATAAAAACAACTCCGCGGTTTGATACCGCGGAGTTGTTTTATATCATTTTGAAAAACACTCAAGAATGTGATGCTTTATTGATGAATACTTATAAGCCGATTCAAAGTCGCGTTTGCTCTCATAACACGTTTCGATGTCGGAAATTACACGGTATTTTGCGATAAATCCGAGTCCTTTGCTCTCATACAGCGGAACGAGTATTTCAAGCGCTTTTGCAAATTTGAACTCAAGCGCGTATTTTTTTGCTTTAAGATATTTCATGTACTCTTTACGCATGAAGGGAAGCGAAGAGGCGACCGACTGCGCGACGTCCGGTTCTCCACGGTCGAGATGATAGAGAAGCGCGAGAAATACATATTCTCCGGCGGGGATGCGGGACGGAGCGCTTGAAATATTCGACAATGAGTCGATATCTATACCGTTGACAGTAAATGAAATGAACTTTTCATATGAATCGAGCGTTCCGAAGAAAGAGGCGTCCGAATAGCGGCACGATTTTGCCGTAGCCCTTGCCGCGTTAAGACTTCTTATCGCGCTCTCGAACATATATTTTTCCGCGTTTTCCTCCGCGATCTTTAAAAGAGACTCCGAAAGGAGCATATTAAGTTCGTCGTCGTATGGTATCGAACGGCAAGTATCGGCGCACTCATCGTAGCGTCCCGATTCAAACAGCGCCTTTGCTTTTGACACCGCTCCTGCCTTTTCATAAAGCGCGTCGGTTTCCGCCGAATCGGAAAAGAAGACTCCAGCCGGTACGCCGAGTTTGTTTGCGATAAGCACGAGCGTTTCCACCGACGGAGACGCTTCTGCGCGTTCGATCATACTGAGCATATTGCGCGTTATATCATTTCCCGCAAGTTCGGCTTGGGTAAGGTTGGCGCGAAGCCGTTCAAACCTTATCCTTTCGCCTATCCCTTGAACTGTGTTTTTCATCTAAATATCTCCGTATGACATAGTCGCTTATCATATCCATCGTTCTTACAGCCCTTTGAGCAGAGATCTCAGAATACCTATACGAGGTTTGCGCTTTTTGGGTGTTATGTGCTTTATCTGAGGCTTGCCTGGCAGACTCCCGCGCCGGAGCGGGAGCAGGTGTTTTTTCGGGTGCGGGCGAGACTTTCTCCTCCGCCTCCGACGGCATATCAGTGCTTGATCCATTCTCCGCGGCTCCTTCGAGCTTCGCCTTGAGAATGGCGTTTTCTATTTTGATCCCCTGCATTTCAGACGCGGTGGATTCGGCGTTTGATCTTGCGGCGTCGAGTTCTTCGAGCAGTTCGGTGTAGTCTTTTTCGAGTTTCGAATACTCCTCGTCCTTCATCTTAAGAACGTCGTCAACAAGCGAGAGCTTTTCTTCGATCTCGTCGCGTTCTTCTGTAAGCGCTTTGATCTTCTCTTCGTATTCTTCCGCCTTAGCGCGCGCGTCATCGACGGCTTTGCGGTATTCCGCCGTGATCTCTTCTATTTTTGCCTTAAGGGATTCTTTCTCTTCGGCGAAAACGCGATTTTCTTCCGTTATGAAATCAACGACGTCTTCTTTGTTGAAGCCGGAGATCGACTTTCTGAAAGAGAAGACTTTCGCTTTTGAATCTGTCCCTTTTGTTTCGTTTTTACTCATAATATTCTCCATTCAACGCGCTGTTGCGGCGTGTTTCTTAAACGGTTCTTTGCGCAAGTCCTTTTATCGAGTTGATGACCCAGTCGTGACGCGACGACTTGACGACCGATCCGCAGTATTCGCAAACGGACGATTTGTTGATGTTAAGAGGCGCGCCGCAGTTCGGACAGTTTTTCGCCGATACGCCGTCGCCGCACTCCGTCTTCGATGCGGCGGAACGTGACAGCGACCACTCATATTTCATGAATTTTTCCTTTGACGGGTCTCCCTTTATGACGTCGCCCGTTTCGTCGTCTACCGTGTAGTCGGATATTCTCGTTGAGACTTGCGCTATAAGAACGGTCACATCAGCTTCTTTTCGCCACCCGACAAGTTCTACACCGAGGACTGCGATATTCTCGATTATGTTTGTCCTGCCCGCCTTTATGTAGTTGTTGTCAAGCTGGGTTTCCATCTGAGCGAAGTACGCGCCTGAAAATAGGGATTCAACACTTGAGAGATCTTTCGCCTGCCATGCGTTTTGCATTCTGACATAGGCGTTTGAGATCCATTCCTTCATCGACTCGGCAGAGAAGTCGGGGTCAATTGATGAAAGCTCTTCAATGCTGCAAAGACTGCTTGCCGGCGTTGCCTCAGGTCCGGGAGCGACCGGCGTTTGATTATGCTTTGTTCCTGAATACTTTCCCGATCCGTTATTGCCTGTAGATCTGTAAGGGGTATACTTCGGCATTTTGTTGATT
>JAFXNX010000007.1 GCA_017529175.1 Clostridia bacterium | reverse complement strand
CGCCGACGGACGCCTCGAAGAGGTAGTGAACGCCGTGCTTCTTCGCGGAGTTCATAAGGTCCGCGCCGCAAGTCGCCACAAGCTCCTTATTCGAGGTTACAACGCTCTTTCCCGCCATAAAGCACGCCATCGTGAACTCATACGCCGGGTGAACTCCGCCCATCGCCTCGCAGACAATCGATACTTCCGGGTCGGACACGATAACGGTCAGGTCCTTCACGACGCGGTCGCCGTAGGGGGAATCCGGGAAATCCCTCTTGTCGAGAATGTATTTTACGTTGATCGTATCGGACGTCATACGCCTTATCGGAAGCGCGTTCCTCTCTATTACTTCGGCGATACCGCTGCCGACGACTCCGAACCCGAGTATTGCAATGTTTGTCATTTCAGTTTCCTTTCACTTTGTTTATTATTTCACCGTAAGCCGCCTCGAACAATTCTTTTGCCCGCGGTACGTCCCCTTTAAGGTAGAGATACCCGAAAACGGCTTCAAAACCGGTAGATCTTCTGTATTGAAGCGCTGACGCGCTCTTTGGTATGTTTGAGGTGTGATAGTTGTTTCTTGCGCGGCGGTAAACGTCCGCTTCCTCTTCGGTAAAAAGGGATTCGACCTTCGAGAGCGCGTCGGACTGCGCGGCGGCACAGACGAACTCTATCGCCGATTCCGAATGATGTTTTCCGTCCGTGCCGCACGTCACGAGAAAGCGTCTTGTGAACAGTTCTATGACCGCGTCGCCGAGATATGCAAGATCGTTTGATGATATATCGCCTGACATTCGTTACCCCTTATCAGAGAATATGCTTTATGTAGCGGAGCTTTATCCGCTCTGTTCTCGAAAGTCCCGCGTAAACGGTCCTTATGACGTCCTCGACGTACGTCGCAAGAGTCGATATCTCGCCGTAATCGAGTCCGTGACCGTACTCTTCCTTCATTATACACCTCATCGCTTCACGCGCGTCCTCCGAGGAGAGCCCGCCGTACTCTTTCATAAGGCGCTCTCCGAATTCCGCGGGAAGCTCACCGAAGTCGGGACCGATATCGACCGCTTTGAAGATATCAAAGAGCGTGTCGATAAGATAATTTGTCTCCGCTCTGACGTCCGTTGCGCTGTCGTTGTAGTGTTCTTCGCTCTTTATTAGCTCTATCTTCTTTTTCCGCTTGAGAACGATCGCGTCGGCGCGGCGGGATATTGCGAGGACGACGAGCCTTACTGCGATAAGGAAGAGGATAAATACTATAAGAGCTATGAAGTATGGACGGTACTCATTCCAGAGGAATATGAAATCTATCTCGACTTTGCCGGAGTGCGCTTCCGGCTCTTCGGGCTCGGAAGTCTCCTCGGACTCAGTGCCGGTTTGAGGAACTGTGACGGGCTCTCCGTCTGACTCCGTCGCCTCCGGTCCCGGCGCGACCGTCTCTCCAACGTCGTAAATGCCGTCGGTGAAAGTCTTCGTCACCTCAAACGGCACCCAGCCGATCGAGTCGAAATATACTTCGATCCAGGTGTGAGAGTTTTCGTCGAACGCCTCGGCGCGGTACTTGTCGACCGTTCCGAATCCGCCCGCGCTGTGCCACATCGAGCTGTTTATCTTGTATCCTTCCGCAAATCTTACCGGGATCCCCGCCTCGCGAAGGAGCATCGCCGCGGCGGTCGCGTAGTGTGAGCAGTATCCGCATTTCGTATCGAAAAGGAACGTCTCGAGAACGCTCGCTTCCCTCTTCGGCGCATCAGGGTCTTCGGCGTCTTCCGTCTCTGCCGTCGGCACTTCGGGGGACAGCGAATACGAAAAGCCGTCGCCGGAAAGATACCTAATCACAGCTATGACCTTGTCGTACCTTGTCGAATCGGTATTTTTGAATATCTCCTTTGCAAGAGAGGCGACTTTCGCGCTCCCGCTTGTTGCCGTGTACGTTTCCTCGGCGTAAGCTCTGTATTTGTGCTCTGTCTCGACAGAGGATAGGAATTCCGCCCTCTCGTCTTCTGACATTTCGCCGAAATAGCGCTCCCCGATATCGTTGTAGAAGGGATAAGTTTCGGCTTCGTTCTTGTACTTGTTGAAAAGACGGCTGTCGCTCTCGCCGTCCTCGCCCGTCGCGAGAGAGTAGGTCAGCTCGATAAGTCTGTTTTCCGTTTCGAAAACGTCCGAGATATCGTATGCGTTGTGAACGTAGACGTACGATACGGCGCTGTAGCCCTTTTCAAAGTCCAGATTGTCCTCCATCGCCTCGAAGTGCCGCGATGTGTATATACCGTCGTAGAACGAGCTGTATCTGTTTGACGTCACGTCTGTCGATGAATAGTTCCGAATGCCGTATTCCGGGTTCATGACGTTCGGCGTGAAGACGATGCTTCCGCTGCCGTTTACTCTGACAAGATGGACGCTCTCAACGGAAAAGCCGTATTTTTTGAATGATTGCGCCGTCCCTTTGTCAGGGAGCTTTGAGGAGAGCGGATAGAGGTACGAATACGCCTTTTCCGTAATGCTGTCGGGGGTGAAGCCGCGCTCAAATTTTTTCGAGAACGCCACCACCGTGTCGTCGTCGGCATAGTTCCAGACGTTGTTTTCATTGTCATAGTCGAGCGCGGTGCGGCTCTTTATAAAGATAGGATCTTTGTCGGGAGCTTCGACTCTGAATATCTGCACGCCGTCGTAGACGCGCTCGTCAAAGCTCAAATTTTCATATCCGAAGTACTCAAAGTCGCCGTAAGGATTCTTTGTAAGATCAACTCCGTCGCCGAGAAGCGTATCGGTGACGTAGGAACGTATCTCCTTAATACCGTTGTCGATAAACGTGATCTTCGGGAAGTTCTTTCCCGCCACCGCAAACGGGATCGCCGCCGAAAGAAGCGCGAGGGATGCGGCGGCAAAGCCCGCAAAGCCCGATACCGCGCGGTTGCGCCTGCGGCGCAGCGCTTCCTCGGCTCGCTTCTGCTCCGACGCCGGATCGTCCTTGCGTCTTCGCTCTTCGCGCCTCTTTTCAATCGCTTCGCGACGCGCTTCCGCTTCCGCGGCTCGGCGCGACGCTCTCTCTTCTTTTTCTATCTGTTTGTTGTTCGCTATCACCGCGCGCTTTGCAAGGCGGGCGCGGCGGGCGCCCATCTCGGCGTCGAGCGCGGCGTCGTAAACGCTGTTTGCGGCGCTCTTAAGACGCAGTTTTGCGATCTTTCTGTTGTTTCGCTCCTCTGTTCTTTCAGCGCGGTTTTTCTTATGCCGCGCCTTCATTTCGGCGCGTTTGTCGAGCGCGCCGCTGTATCTCGTGTCGACGAGCTTTATCGCTATAAATCCGGCGATAGCGGCGACGACGAAGGCAAATCCGAGGTTCCCCTTTGAAACGTTATACATAAATATCATAACGACTATGGGAGCGACTGTAATGATAAAGAGCGGAACGCTGCTCCTCTTCACGAGTGCGAAACAGAAGAGCACCGAGAAGAGAGCGGCAAAAAGGATTACGCTCCATTTGAGAAGCACTTCATCCTTGAACGAGTAACCGTCGCTTGCGGCATAGAAGAGAAACTCCGTATATCCGGACGAGCTCATTCCCTTCACAACGCCGTTGTAAAGATACCTCGCCGCATTCTCAATGAGAGTTACGGGGTTTCCGCGAAGCGCGGCAAGGCCCGCGAGGGCGGCAAGCGAGGACGCCGAGACGATGACGGCGCATTTTTTATTGTATGACGCGACGACGGCAAGAGCGGCAAAGACCAGACACACCGCCGCCATATAAAACGCGGAAAGAGAGTAAAATCTATAGTCGGATGAGGTCGTATATAGACCTGTCGCCTGAAAAAGGAAGTGCATCAGTCCGAAGATACCGCAGAACGCGACCGCGCCGCGAAATGCGAGTCCGACGAATACGGTTGACTTCTTCATCGTTCCCTCGGGTGAAAAATAAACCTTCACCGGGGCGATGACGTCAGATACCTTTTTCTTCTTTTCAGAACGCGGGGTCTTATCGCCCGACTTCTTCATACCGATACCTCCTTTCACAGAATTTTTAAAATGCTACATGACCGGCGTGAACACGGGAGCGCCGAGGTCGTCCGCGCTCTCAGAGAGAACGAGCGGCCTCATGCCGCGCCGTTTGAGATCAAAGCACGCTTCCGCGGTGAACGCGGCGCGGCGCGACGGATCTTCGTATCTTTCAGCCGGCGAGAAGATCAGCACGTCGGCAATACATCCGGAACCCGCGCCTCCGAGTTTGCCGGGGACCGAGGCGGTCTCGGCAAAGCTCTCGGGATCGAGGTTCGAGGTCACGATCTTGAGGCGCACGTTCGAGCCGTCGGAAATACCCGCGGCAAGGCGCGCGGCATAGCTTTCGTGCGGCGCGCACTCCGTTGTCGCAAGAAGGGAGACTGCTTCGTCAAGCTCCGACATATTGCTGACATCTCGCGCTCTTACGCCGCCGTCAACGCGTCTGTCGTACCACATGACGGTGCAGACGTTGTTCGATCTTATCTCGTCAAGGAGCGCGGCGATCGTCATTTCTATGACAGCGTCGGAACAGAGCTCGTCATAGTCCTCTTTTGCGCCTCGCTCAAGTCTGCCGCCGAATCTTGCGGCGACAAGGTCGTCGTCGGTGTCACTTTGCGGATACGCCGAGGAAAGAAGACGCTTGAGGTCGCTCTCCGTCTGTCCCGCGCTGTCCGCCGAGACCACCTGCACTCCTCCGTCGGAAGAGGACGTCGCAACGTACTTTTTCTTTACCGTACTGTTTATTAGTTCGTCGATCGCAAGAACGTCGGCGGCGTTCGTCTTGCTGAGCCCCGACTTCATTCTGCGGCGGATCATCGCCCTGCGGCGCCGCTCGGAGATCTTTTTCCCCGCGGCGCTCTCTTGCGCTTCTTCTTTTTCATCGGCTTCAAGCGACGCGTTCGTCTTGATCGCGCGGCGCAGTTTCTTGCGCTTTTCGTTTTCGCTCTCCGCCTCTATCGCGCGCTTTAAGCTCTTGATTATCTCTGCCGAATCCTTTTTATCGGGTGCAGTCGCCGCGCGCGCAACGTCGCACAGGACGTAGACGCGGCGGTTTTCCGTACTGCTGTACTGTCTGACCTTGATATCCTGCGTCTTCGAGGACAGCTTCCAGTGTATGTTTCTGACCGAGTCGCCCGGGACGTAGTCTTTTATGTCGGTCGGCTCCGTGCGCTCGCTCGACAGAACGTTTCTCGGGTCGGGAGACATCAGGTCGCTTATCGAATCTGCGCCGCCGTCGACGATCTCCATCTTTCTCGGATATACGGATATCGCGGTATAGTTCTTCATATCCGCTCTTATCGCGAAGAAGCGGAACGCGTCGCTGATATACAAACTGTCGACGCCTATTTCGTAAAGCCCGCGGTATTTGAATCGGACAGCCTTTTTGACGTCGTACGAGCCGAACGGGATAAGCGACAAAATGATATTCTTTCTCGTGCATCTTACGGCGTCCGTCCCCGGCTCGTTCAGCACCGCTTCAACGAACGGAAACGATAAAAACGTCGTGTTGAGGATCCTTATCTGATACTCGACGTCCTCGTTCTTCTCAGCCCTGCGCTTTTCAGACGTGACGTAGATCTGCAGTGCCGCTCTCCCTATCAGGCAGTGGACGAGGGAGATGACCGGGAGCAGGATAATGAATATAAAGAGCGCGCCGGACAGGGGGTTGCGGAGGAGCTGCGTAAAAATAAGAGAGAAGATAAGAAGCGCAAAATAAAGTATCGAACCGGGAAGCAGTCTGAATCTTCCGGTACGTTTCCTGTTTTTCACATCATCACTCCTCTCTTCGGATCTGATTCAATTCGTTTATCTTCTGTAAGGCACTTCGACTCCGTGGATTATCTTATCGAGCGCGTCCGAGACCGACATACCGGCAAGGCGCGCTTCCTGACCGAGAACTATCCTGTGCGCGACGACCGGCTTGAATACCGCCGATACGTCGTCGGGAGTCACGTAGTCCTTACCTTTTAAGAACGCGAACGCCTTCGATACCTTCATAAGCGCCAGCGACGCGCGCGGGCTTGCGCCGAGCGAGACGAACTGACTTGATCTCGTCGCGGCGACGAGCTTGACTATGTAACGCGAGACCTCGCCCGACATTTCGACCGCCTGCGAAGCGCGGGCGGCTTCAAGCAGGTCGTCGACGCCGATGATCTTTTCGACCGAATCCATCGGGTTCGAGTCTTTTCTCGCAGTTATTATCTTGTGTTCCTCGTCCTCGCTCGGGTAGCCGAGAGACAGACGGATCGAGAAACGGTCCATTTGCGCTTCGGGAAGCGGGAACGTGCCGACGTAACCCGCCGGGTTCTCCGTCGCGATGACGATGAACGGCGAGGGTATCTTATACGTCGCGCCGTCTACCGTGACCTGACCTTCCTCCATCGCCTCGAGAAGCGCCGACTGCGTTTTCGGAGAGGCGCGGTTTATCTCGTCCGCGAGGAAGATATTGCACATTACGAGTCCTTCCCTGAACTCAAAACTCTCCTTCGATCTGTTGTATATACTGAATCCGGTGATGTCGGACGCCAGAACGTCGGGCGTGAACTGCGCGCGGCGGAACTTCAGTCCCGCGCTCTTTGCCAGCGCCGACGCGAGCGTCGTCTTGCCGACTCCCGGAACGTCCTCTATCAGAACGTGGCCTCCCGCGAGCATAGCGGAAACGAGCATGATTATCTCGTTGTGCTTGCCTACGACGACCTTCTCCACCTCTCTGATATAAGACATCATAAGGTTTCTTTTGCTTCTCATTTCGGACGTCATGTCCTCGTTTCTCTCAAGCGCCATATCGTTTCCCCCTGTTTCGGCAGGGATCTGCCGTATTATTCATTTTATTTTATCACGAATGGGATGATAATACAATATTTATATATTAATAATTATGAATTTTTATATAGTTATCAATTGGGCGGCGGGCGCCGCAGCTAAATTCGCCCGCGTACGCGTGCGAGCTAAATTGACCTTAAGTCAGCTAAATTATGTTTCGCATAGCTAAATTCACCTTCGGTGAGCTGTTTACTTCGACTTCACTCCGCTTCGCTCAGTATGACACGAGGGGAAGATGATGACTAAAAACAGAAAATCCCGCGGTTTTCGTCTTTGACGAAAACCGCGGGGATTTTATAGCTGAAAGCGTCAGCTTTCGATCCTCATCCCGCGAGAGCGGCTTTGAACTCCGAAATATCGGCGAGGTTCACAGCGCCGTTTCCGTCGCGGTCCGCGGCGATAAAGTTGACGCGGTCCTCGATGCCGCTGATATAAGCCTTGAGATGCGCGAGGTCTGCGATATTATATACTCCGTCGAAGTTCACGTCGTAGCTGAGAAGCTCCGCGTCCGGATTATCTCCTCCTATCAGCGGGTCGAAAAAGACTGTAACGTCAGCGTTATTCTTTAACAACGTGTATATCTTTGCTGAAGCATATATTTTTTCCTCAAGCGTCAGTTCAGAATACGCAGCATAAAGATCTATATTATCGCCAAATGAAATGGAATAGCAATTTTTACCCAAAGCGGTAGAATACATGCGTTCAAAAAAATATGAAACACCGGATAAACCGGCTGATAGGGTAAGCTCCTGCACTCCGCTCTCGCTGTCGTTGAGAAGTATAAGCATCTTTCCTATTGCGTTAGAATTATTAAAATAATTATAACTGTATCCACATTCTAAAACAAAATATTCCATATATGCGGCGACCTCGGACGCGGAAGGATCCGCAGGCGTCCCGCCCGGATAATTCTCATATAGAATATCCTCAAATTTCTTATACGCTTCACTGTGGTCAGATGCAAACACGGAAAGCGAAAGAGTCATAACAATAGAAATACTGAAAATGACAGCTAATATCTTTTTCATTTTCTTTCCTCCATGATATAATTGAATCGAGGTGAAAAGTCAAACAAGCTGTTCTCATCCCGCGAGGGCGGCTTTGAACTCCGAAATATCGGCGAGGTTCACAGCGCCGTTTCCGTCGCGGTCTGCGGCGATAAAGTTGACGCGATCCTCGATGCCGCTGATATAAGCCTTGAGATGCGCGAGGTCTGCGATATTATATACTCCGTCATAATTGATGTCTTTGTATACAGTGGTCTCCGAATACTCCGAACTTCCCGTATAAGTGTATTCTATATGATTTGACGTATTCTCGGGCGATGCGTATTTTCCGTTAAATCCTTCCGCGTAAAAGAGTTTCGCAGTGAAATAAGCGAAATCCATCCCCTCAAGGTTGCACTCACAGGGATCAAGATAAACTTCTTCGTATTTCTCGTCGCTTCCCACTTCGTCGTATGCCCACACACCGTAAAAATACTTTATAAAATAATAGTGGTCCTTGAGACCGAGACGTTTTGCAAGCTGGCAGAGCCTGCAGTTCCCGCACTCCGAATAAACGGGGTT
>JAFXNX010000112.1 GCA_017529175.1 Clostridia bacterium | reverse complement strand
GTCCCCACCGAGGAAAAGGACATCGAAGAGCTTGCAGCTAACGTCGGCAAGACCGTACAGCAGGTAAAGGACCTCATCGCGGGCCTCCACGAGTTCAACCCGATGATGGGTCACAGAGGATGCCGTCTCGCGGTAACTTATCCCGAGATCGCAAAGATGCAGACCGCGGCAGTTATCCGCGCGGCTATCAACGTGCAGAAGAAGCATCCCGACTGGACGATCCGTCCCGAGATCATGATCCCGCTGGTAGGCGAAGTCAAAGAGCTCCAGTACGTCAAGAATTTCGTCGTTGAGACAGCTGACGCCGAGATCAAAGCGGCAGGCGCGGCGCTCGATTATGAAGTAGGTACGATGATCGAGATCCCGAGAGCGGCTCTCACGGCAGACGACATCGCAAAGAACGCGGACTTCTTCTGCTTCGGCACGAACGACCTTACCCAGATGACTTACGGCTTCAGCCGTGACGACGCGGGCAAGTTCCTCTCCTCTTACTACGATGCGAAGATCTTCGAGAACGACCCGTTCGCAAAGCTCGACCGCGTAGGCGTCGGCAAGCTCATGAAGATGGCGATCAGCCTCGGCAAGGAAGCGAACCCGAACCTCCACATCGGTATCTGCGGCGAACACGGCGGCGACCCGTCGAGCGTTGAATTCTGCAACGAGATCGGCCTCGACTACGTCTCCTGCTCACCCTTCAGAGTACCGATCGCCCGCCTCGCAGCAGCTCAGGCAGCTATTAACGAAAGTAGGACAAAGTAATTTCGTTAAAGTGCAAGAGTTCCCAATAGATTTGGGTTACGCGAAGGCTTATCTCTACTCGTATTCCACAAAACACAGGATTTATAACTGGGTTGACCTGAATATTTCCGTGTTTATATAACCACAATGGGCGCTGGTGTGTAAAAGCATCAGCGCCCTAAATGTTTATTATTATAGACACAACAATCGGTTATGTTCATAATAATGAACATTTGCGAAAAAGAAGGCGGGCTGAACCCGAAAGTTCAAACCCGCCCATTTTGGACATTTGGGTGTCCGCTAACAACTGGATTTTAGATAGATTAAATTCGTATGCTCGGTAATTTCAGCTTAGCCCTGTCCGCCGCCTGCCGGGGCAGCCATAATACCAGCCGTAATCAGTGCGTCGAGCAACGCCTTGAATTCGGCGGCTGTAGGAGCTTCGCCAGCGGCTTCGGAAACATTTGCCGCCATTTTAACAATACCAGCATTGGAAGTGGTGGCTGCGCTTGGTGTCTCGCCGCCAGACGACATATCATCAAGTCTATCGGCGATATCAAGCATCAGTTTCTCTGTGAGGCTGGAAGCGACAGGCGGAGTCATAGTATCGAGGCTAACATCCTGACCTGCAATTTTCGCAAGAAGCAGTTCTTCTCTGCTTGTAATTGTTTGATTCATAAAAAATTCCTCCTGTTTCAAAATGTTTTACACCCACAAAATATTCTTGAAGTATTATTTTACGAACACAATAATCGCACCGAGAATCCCGGTGGCGAGGAAAGTGCAAATCGTTGTGATAATTGCAACCTTAATGGAGTTCACATTGTTTGCAGTGCGTTTATATGGTTCGTTTTGCGCCTCAGATAAGCGGCGCTCGGTCTCTTGCCACGCTTTCGTTTGAGAGTCCACTTTTCGATTCGTGTCATCCACCTTCTCTTCAATATTGCTGACACGCTGAGCAATAACCTCAACGGATGTAGCGATTTTATAAATCGCTTTCTGTTCGTTCTGAATTTCTTTCATTTCCGCCTCCACTGCGTCGAGGCGATGAGAGTTCGATTTTGAACGCTGTTCCGTTTCGATGAGAGTAACCTTTTCCTGTTCTGTCATAACAGTACCTCCTTCAATATTTTCTCCTTTGTCACCGAAGGAAGTTAGCAGTTGTGCCATTTCCGTCGTTTACCTTAGTTGGCATCCGCCTCGTCGTCGGTATAATCAAGAGTTGTGACATAATCAATGTCAGAGAAGCTCTGGTTAAATTCATTAACCGCAGCTTCAATGAGCATACGAATTTCAATATCGGTAATAGTAATACCTTTGGCGCAAAGCATTGCAGACACGGACTCGATACACTTATTCAGCTTATCTTCGCCGTGCAGGTCGGTGTAAATCTGTTCTACAGCTTTAACACAGGTACGAACGACGTCCTTCTTGGTCTTATCGTTAACATACTTCGTGTAGAGGTTCTTAAGCGCAATGCCAATATAACCGGCAATGGCGGTCAGAACGGAGTACAGAATAGTCGCACCGTAAGTGTTGATGAATTCATTGAATACCATAATAAATCCTCCTTAATATCAAGCCCGCCGAGTTATCCGGCGGGCGTTATTTTTATCAAATTACTTCTTGGACACGAGTTGTAAATCGCTACGTTTAATTGGGCTCATAATAGCATTCTTGCCGTCCGAGCTCTTATTGACAACAATTCTATCGCTACCGGCAGGAGCACTGTATACAATCCAGTTTTTCGCCTTAACCCACGCAGGGATGGCTGCACCCGAATAATACTTGCTACCGATAATTTTAACCGTATCGCCAGCTTCAATGGTTGTGTTCACAACGGGTTTTGGAGCCTGCGTCGCAGAAACAACAGCGAGGTCAGACGCTTTCACTGGGCTCATAATGGCGTTCTGTCCGTCCACGCTCTTATTGATGACTACGCGGTCACCAGAAACGGAGTGTACAATCCAGTTCTTGGCTTTAACCCAAGCGGGGATTGCCGCACCGGAGTAATATTTCGAGCCAGTAATTTTCACCGTATCTCCAGTCTTGATAGTTGTAGTCTTAGCCGGTGTCGTCGGAGAGGGTGGCGTTGCAACGGGTTCTGGAGCAGCAGGAGCTTTCGGCGCCTGGGTCGCACTTGTGAAGCCATTACACTTCTTCGAGCGGATTGTGGTCGGATAATCCTTATAGGCAACATCTGTATCAACATTACTGTTGATTCCATTAACCTTGCCGGTGGAAGAGCTCTGCCACATACCGAACGCGCCCTTATATGTAGGAGCACTTGCCCACTGAGCAAGCCAGTGGTCAAATCTCGTGAGCTTGGAATCGTCGAGATAATACGTCAGCCAGTTGAGGTTGCTATAAAGCGACGCATAGAATCCCGCTTTCTCAATGGCATCGCCAAATGCGATGACCATATTTGTAAGCGTTTCCTTGCCGAGACCGGTCTGGCTTTCATCTTCGATGTCAAACGCAACAGGATACGTAAACGCACCCTTGTATTTGTTCAGCACACCGATAACAAAGGCAGCCTCTTTCTTGACAGCCTCTACGCTTTTGGCATAAGAGTAGAAATAGCAACCAACGTGTACGCCTGCTTTGATGGCGTTTGCAACGTTCTTCTCGAAACAACCGTCAACACCACAAGCTGTACCGTCTGCAGAGCCGTAACCAAGGCGAATCATAGCAAATTGAATACCAGCCACCTTTACTTTCGCCCAGTCAATATCGCCCTGCCACTTCGACACGTCGATACCTTTAGCAACAGCCGCCTTCGTAGTGGTCGGAGCCGGAGTCTGCGGAACTGGGGTACTTGCGTTTGCAAGCTTCAGGTCTGCGGCGTTAATCGGACTCATAATAGCGTTTTTACCGTCTTCGGATTTGTTGATAACAACGCGAGCGCCATCTGCAGACTCAACGTACCAGTTCTTTGCCTTCACCCAAGATGGAATAGCAGAACCGGAATAATACTTTGTGCCGGTAATTGTTACGAGGTCGCCCTTCTTGAACGATGTGGTTGATGTAGAGCTGCTTCCGGTATTGCTGCCCATATTACTGCCGGTGTTTACAACGGCGCCCTTAAGCAACGCGGCAACATCGTTACGAACGTTGTCCATTGTCTTGCCGTGCTTATTGAACCAGTTGTAAACATCGCCGTGATTAGAGCCCATCCCAAGTTTATAACTATCCTGATGACAAAGAATTGTTGGAACTTTAACGCCGTTTACGGTTACCGTACCGTGTGGGTCGATATTATACATCTTGCAGATGTAAGCCGTGATTTCGCAGGCTTCCTTATACGCCTGATTAAAATATGTAGCATCCGTAAGACCATCTTCACACATCTCGAACTGCACCCACCCGGAGTTGCACGAGCCCTTGCTACCAGAGCCACATCCCCACGGGCGATAGTCCCACGGCATTGTCTGAACTGTACCTACCGTGCCGTCTGCAAACTTGCCAATCCAGCAGTTAAGACCGGCTTCACGCTCGATATGGTTCCAGTCATTGTTGTATGCATTCTTTCCGAGCTTCGTAAGCCACGCTGCGCGGTCGGCGGCATTATCATCTGGCTGTACATACCTCTTTAACCAAGGATTGTTTGCGCCAGTGCTGTGCCACAGTACGCCTTTGACTTCCATTTTGCGTGTTCCGCGATAACAGGTACTCTGGGTCATCATACAAACTGGGGGCTTATTTGTTGCACTGTATTTCATTTCAGTACCTCCTTTGAATCTTTCTTCCGTTTACAAAACGGAGCTTTTATATACAAATAGGAGCCCGCTCTCGCGGACTCCAAATTTGGTTTGTTATTATATTTTCCAATAGTAATGTGGTTTTTCTTCTCCAAATAACCAGTATCTCAGATAATCGTCCATAACAATAGCAAAAGCCACAAGCAGAGACCAAGCAAATGCGAATGGTAAACATATCTGACCGAGAATATTAAATGGCATATTAGAGTAATCCCATATGCCAAGCCCGAGCCAGATGTTTAATACACACCCAAACACAAACTCAGCCATAAGCACTATCGCCGTACCGATAATATCCTGTAACCAGAATGGCATCTTCCACGGAAAATACTCATTGATACTTCCGATTAAAAGAAACGCCAGACCTCCAAGCAAGAACATTGTCCAGTGCGTTGGCGAGGAGCCGCGTATATATCTCCATAAGACTTCTATCGTGATGTATATCGTTCCACCAACCATAAACAACGATAGTGGTTTAAGCACCTTATTGCGCATTTGTGACCTGTGCTAAAAGGAATTTCAGGACATCTGACTGATATTCGAGCGGAATTTCGACGCCATAACGCACCGCGCCAATTGTTTCGATGTTATCCATAGACTCGATGTATGCCTTTAGGGCGTTGAAATACGAGACCTGATATGTTTTGAAAGCCGTCGCGGCAGATACTATTGTCGCTATATCCTCTGCAGAGTAGAATTTGCAAAGTTCATCGTCAGCGTGATATGGAATGGCGGTCTCCCCGCTCGCAAGCATTGTAGATAATGTGATAAGGTTGAGCTGGTCTTGCGTTGTTAAAGCAAAGTGATGTGATAATCCATCGCTTAATTCCGCATCAAAGCCAGCAGAGATAACTCTGTTACAAGTTGCGCTCATCTCGGCAATTTTCATACTTTTGACGTATTCTACCGTGATGACTTCGTTCTGGTCTACAGGAACCTGCTCTTCTATAACAGGACTTTCTGGTTCCTCGATTACAATCTCATTTCCAGACTCGATAGCACTCAAAAGCGTATTGTATTCTTCCTCATCAATACGGATTACCTCAACTGATATATAGGAGATTGTGTCGGTTGTAACCGGAACCATCCATTCAGAGCGATAGTATTCATCAGCAGATTGAATATACTGCGCTCTTTCTTCGTCGCAAGCCAAGAGAATATTATGTTTGCGTTGATATTCTCTGAAATCAAGCTGCGTCGCTATCCCAACGAAAGTCCCGCCATCTATCATCTTGTAATAGTTCACCGTTCTTACCTCCTTTAACGTGTTGATATTTCTTGGTTAACTTATAACCGTCGAAAATTTCGTTGTAAAGTTTAGTCATATTCTTTTGTGCGTGATATGATTTTGCAATACGAGCGTGTGCGAACCACGACTGTACAGAATTAAACACATCGTCCATCGTCATAGCACCAGTATCAACGAGACGCCTAAACTTCTTAATCTTTCTGCGCATACGAATAATACCGGCTTTTGTCAGACGGCGGACAATTCCTCCTGTTTTGGTTACGTTATATCGGATTTTCATAAATACAAAACCTCTTGAAACCTTGACAATTCTGGTTTTCTTGTCGTTGAATGTCAACCCGAGTTCGCCACAAATTGCTCTCATTTTTGCATATAAACTATGCAGATATTCTTTGCTATCGGAGAAGATAACACCATCATCCATATATCTAATATACATAATTTTTGGAATACGAGGGTGATAAAATGTATGACTATAATGCCGCTTCGATTGCTCGGAAAGTCGCAGTTTATGCGAGAGTTTCGACCGAACACGAAGCACAGTTAATCGCGCTTGAAAATCAAAAAGATTGGTATAAGCCGATACTTGAACAGCATCCAGAGTGGGATGTTGTTAGGATGTATGTTGATGAGGGTATTACCGGTACGTCCGCGAAGAAACGACCAGAGTTTTTACAAATGATTGATGATGCAGACGACGGCGAATTTGACTTGATTCTAACGAGAGAGGTTTCGAGGTTTGCAAGAAACACCGTTGATACCCTTCAATATACCAGACGCCTCAAAGCAAAAGGTGTAGAAGTATTCTTCATTAACGACAACATAAAAACATTTGACGGGGATGGCGAGCTACGACTGACTATTATGGCAACTCTTGCTCAAGACGAAAGCCGGAAGACATCAATAAGAGTGAAGAGCGGACAACAAACATCAATGAATAACGGCGTGTTTTACGGAAACGGCAATATTCTCGGATATGACAGGGTCGGAAAAGAGATGATTATCAATCCAGAACAAGCAAAAACCGTCAGGATGATATATGATTTATATCTGGATGGCGTCGGTATCAGAGCTATTAAATTCCGTATGGAACAGGCAGGTCGCCTCACAGCAATGGGGAAATCAAACTGGCACGAAAGTAATATCTCAAAGATATTGCAAAACTCTTTCTACTGTGGTATAATTACTTATCATAAGGAGTTCGTTCCAGACTATCTCGAACAAAAGAAAATTCGTAATTTTGGTGATATCGAGTTTACACAGGTTAAAGGCACCCATACGCCAATCGTTACGGAAGAAGAATTCAATAGAGTCCAAGAAATGATTGCAAAGCGTCGGCAAGAACTTAATGTTGAAGCCGGTCGTCGAAAACCGAATGGAGTTCGTCAACCCGGAGATGTGTGGACAGACATTCTCGTTTGCGAATGCGGACATAAATTTAATAGGAAGGTTTGGCATCGTGTTCGAGACGATGTACAGTATGGGTACCAATGTTACAGTTCAATTAGAACCGGTACAATCGAAACGAGAAAACGTAAGGGCTTGCCATTAGACGGCGTATGTAAAACGCCGATGATTGCTGGTTGGAAACTTCAAATGATGGCGAAGCATATTTTCAAGGAGTATCTCACTAATACAGACGAAATACTGTCGTTAGCGGAGTCTATGCTTGCAAATCATATTGCAGACAAAGAGAAAGTCGAGAACAACGATGGTCTCATTAAACAAAAGTCCGCAGAGGCTGAAAAATTAAACAAGCGACTGCATAACCTGATTGAGATGAGAGCAGACGGAGAAATTTCAAAAGAAGTCTTTAGAGCGAAACAAAGCGAAATTCGCTCAAGAATAAATGCTCTCCAAAAAGAAATCGACGGGTTAAAACCTCGCGAAGAACAGCATAAAGATGATGCAACATACGAAGAAAAAATAGCGATGCTCCGGTATTACCTGAAACAATCCATCAGCCCAGCAGATGGTTCCGATATACCAGACGATGTTATTAAGGCTTTTGTTGTTAAGATTGTTGCACACGAAGATGGCTTCGATTGGTATTTGCGATTTGACCCCGATAAACCGCCACAAACTCTCGGTATTAAAGGACGGCGCAAAGGCTCGGCAGAAGTCTCCTCACTTTGTTATCAGCAACACAGGCAGCGATCAACGCTAAGAAGTAATTTTCAGCACAAATATAGTATTAAATACAATCTCCCTCTGCCGATTTCTCGGCAGAGGGAGATTTGTCGTATTATACATAGTTACCGTTTCCGCAAAAGCGCAAACAAATGTTCCGAAAATTTGTTCGGATATATTGCAAAACGGGAAAAAAGGTTATATAATTAATTATGATAGCTTTTGTGAAAGGAGACGCGAATGACGTTCGGCGCAAACAGGATAGAGAAAATAATCGCATCGCTTCGAGAGATCGAGATACCGTCTTATTCGGGAGCGGCAAGCGGGTCGGCGACGTATCGTGACGAGCCGATAATCCGCACCGCGAGAGAAGCCGAAGACGCTCTTCCCGAAAAATATCGGGAAATGCGGCGTATCGCGTCCCGGGAAAACGTTTACGATGAGGCAAAGCTCTTCTGCCTTCAAGGAAAATTCATGGAGGACTACGAGGACGCGTACGACGGCGACGCGTCGTTTATGAGATACTACCCGACATACCGCTCGATGAACGACAGACAACTGCGCGTGTACTTTACATGGCGTGCAAACGTGCGACGCGGAAATATCGTCGAAACGTCGCTGTCATTCGTTTACGTATACATTTACGAACTGATAAACCTTATCGGATGCCTGTCACCTCATGACGCGATAAATAAGCTCGCAGAGTTTTCTGCCGAATATTCAAAGATCGACCCCTCGATCGTTCACTATACGAAAAGATGGACTCGCGACTTGAAAATATACTACGGCATCGCGGACGAGGACGAGAGAGGATCTGACGCGCTTTTCGTTCTCTCGGAGCCGAAGGATCACACGAAAGAGGAGATCTTCGACGCCGTCTGCGCTCTTTCATCGTTTGACCCGAGAAATTCAAAACTGTATAAACGATTTCCGAATGAGGTCGGAGCGCTGATACCGTCTGTATTCAGCGCGTTCTCGGAATACTGCGCCTCTCACCGGCGCCTCACCCTTGCCGAGCGGCTTTTCGGAAGACGCGACTCGAGATATTGCATAATGTTCCCGTCGGCGATCTTTTTCGACACGCGGCGGGGTGAGGCGAGAGAGTTTTCGCCGTCGCCCGGACTCACTTACAGCTTTGACGGTGAAAACTGGCGCGTAAGCGGGATCCCCGAAGTTGCGAAAAAGAGTTCAAAACTCGGCGCACTCGTCCGCGCGACCGACTGTCTTTTAAGGCCGTACTTCGGCATGGAAGAGACGAAGAACGCGTCCCCGACGGAAGTTCTTTCGAAGATCGTCAAGACGGAAGTCCTCGCGTACTTTGAAGAGCTTCGTCTTGCCGAGGCGCGGCGGATCGAATTCGACTTTACGAAACTTGACAACATAAGAGCGCTCGCCGACGTGACAAGAGAACGTCTGACACCCGACGAGGAAGCGGCGCAGACCTTATATGCCGCGCCGAAGGAGGGCGCGCCGCGCGAAAACGACGCGGCGAAGGATGAAACAGAGAGCGACTCGCTCCTTGACGGGGAAGAGCGCGAAATACTGAAGCTCATCCTTGCGGAGGGCGACGCGGCAAGATACGCGAAGTCTCGCGGGATCATGCTCTCGGTGGCAGTCGAAGCGATTAACGAAAAGCTCTATGAGGCGCTCTTCGACACCGCGATTGAGTTTGACGGCGACAAACCCGTGCCCGTCGCCGATTACATAGAAGATCTGAAAGGATATGCAAATATATGATGATACCGAAAAGAGTCGCCTCGACTCTCATAAATTCTCTCGGAGGCGGCGTCGTCCCGAGGACGGGGCTTGCGTACGTTGCGGTCGGAAGAGAAAAGGAAATATCGGCTCTGCTTCACGACGTCGATATCGTCGCTGACGGCGGCGCGTCGTTCAGATTTATCGTCGGCAAGTACGGAAGCGGAAAGAGCTTTCTTCTCCAGACGACGAGAAACTACGTCATGGACAAAAGCTTCGTCGTTGCGGACGCCGATCTTTCCCCCGAGCGCCGTCTTCACGGAACGAAGGGACAGGGACTTGCGACCTATAAAGAGCTTATCAAAAACCTCTCCGTCAAAACGCGCCCCGACGGCGGCGCGCTCTCCCTTATCCTTGACAGGTGGATATCGTCCGTGATGTCCGCAGTCGCCGCCTCCGGCGTCGATACGGAAGACGCGGCTTTTTCCCCGTCGGTCGAAAAAAAGATATTCGAGGTCGCCTCGTCCGTCTCGGAGCTCACGCGCGGCTTTGACTTTGCAAAACTGCTCGTCGCATATTACAGAGCATATCTTTGCGACGACGAAGAGACAAAGTCGAAAGTTCTGCGCTGGTTTCGCGGAGAGTACGAAACGAAGAGCGAGGCAAAGGGCGCGCTCGGCGTGAACGTGATCATCACAGACGACGACTGGTACGAATACGTCAAGGTATTCTCGCGCTTTTTCGTGATGGCGGGATATTCCGGATTCATCGTACTTATCGACGAGCTTGTTAATATCTACAAGATCCCGAACGCCGTCACGCGGCAGTACAACTACGAAAAGATTCTGACGATGTACAACGACACACTCCAGGGCAAAGCGTCGCATCTCGGGATAATAATGTGTTCGACTCCCGAGTGCCTTGAGGACACAAGGCGCGGCATTTACAGCTACGAAGCGCTCAGATCCCGCCTTGCCGCGGGGAAATTCAGCGGTGAGCGGCGCGATATGCTCTCTCCCGTGATACGCCTTTCCCCCCTTACGAACGAGGAGCTTCTCGTACTGACCGAAAAGCTGACGGAAATACATTCCGCGCTTTACGACCGGGCGCCGGATGTCAACACCGAAGACGCGGCGAACTTTATCAAGGCGGAGTTCTCGCGCATCGGCGCCGAGACTCTCATCACGCCGCGCGAGATAATAAGAGACTGGATAGAAATACTTAACATACTTTATCAGGATCCCTCCGTCTGCATTTCCGACTTGATAAAACCGGAAAGGTTTTCCGCCGCCGCGTCCGGTGACGGCGCATCTTTTGCCGAATTTGAAATATAGGTGACGCGACATGAGTATTTTTGAAAGATACGCGCCGCAGGTGCAGAATTTCATTTACCGCAACGGCTGGGAGTCTCTTCGCGCGATACAGGTAGCGGCGGGAGAAGCGCTTTTCCTTACCGACTCAAACGTCCTGCTCTCGGCGTCGACGGCGTCGGGAAAGACGGAAGCCGCGTTTTTTCCTATAATAACGGATCTTATAGAAGACCCTCCCGCGTCTGTCGGCGCGCTCTATATCGGTCCCCTCAAGGCGCTCATCAACGACCAGTTTTCCCGCCTTACCGAGCTTTGCGAAGAGACGTGCGTTCCGGTGTGGCACTGGCACGGAGACGTCGGCGCCTCTCACAAGTCGAAGCTTCTCAAAAATCCGTCGGGCATTTTACAAATAACGCCCGAGTCGCTCGAAGCGCTCCTTCTTCGCAAGCACTCCTATATACCGAAGCTGTTTTGCGACCTTCGCTATATAGTGATCGACGAGATCCACGCGCTGATGCGCGCCGACCGCGGCGGTCAGACGATGTGCCTGATACAGCGCCTCTCGCGCCTTGCGGGAGTCGATCCGCGAAGGATCGGTCTTTCCGCGACGATCGGCGACCCAGAAGGCGCCGTCGCGTTTTTGTCGCGCGGGTCAAAGAGAAGCACCCTCGCGCCGAAAATTGACGCGGCGGGAACTAAATGGAGACTGTCAGTCGAGCATTTTTACGTTTCGGGGCCTCAGGCGTCCGAGGACTTGCCGGAGGCAGCCGTCTCGGATACGGCGGCGATCTGCGAAGACGCGACAGACGAGGCGCCGCGCGGCGCCGACCCGGGCATCGGATATATCTACGAGCACACGAGAGGAAAGAAGTGTCTCGTTTTCGTCAATTCGAGAGAGGAGTGCGAGGCGGTGACGTCGACTCTTCGCTCATACTGCGACGCCGCGCTCGAGCGGGACCGCTTCATGATCCATCACGGCAACCTCTCCGCGTCATACAGGGAGAGCGCGGAGGACGCGATGAAAGACGACGATACGCGCCTTACCACGGTGACTACTGCTACCCTTGAACTGGGCATCGACATCGGGCGCCTCGAGCGCGCCTTTCAGATAGACGCGCCGTACACGGTCTCCTCGTTCCTTCAGCGTCTCGGCAGAACGGGCAGACGCGGCGCGCCGCCGGAGATGTGGTTCGTCATAAGAGAGGACGAGCCGCCGATGAGGACGATGACGCCGTCGGCGATACCGTGGAAGCTGATCCAGGCGGCGGCGCTCATACAACTTTACATAGAGGAGCGCTGGGTGGAGCCGCCGCGCCTCGGAAAACTGCCGTTCAGTCTGCTCTATCACCAGACGATGAGCACGCTCGCCTCGTCCGGAGAGCTCTCGCCTTCCGAGCTTGCGTCAAGGATACTTCCGCTCGGACCTTTTGAAAACATAACGCAGGACGACTTCAAGGCGCTGCTTCGTCATCTGATCGAGACCGATCACATTCAAAAAACGGAAGAGGGAACTCTTATCGTCGGTCTCGCCGGAGAACGCGTCGTCAACTCGTTCAAATTTTACGCCGTGTTCAAAGAAGACGAGGAATTTACGGTCAAGTGCGATTCCGAGGAGATCGGCACCGTCGTCATGCCGCCGCCCGCGGGCGAAAAACTCGCGCTGGCGGGAAGAGTGTGGACCGTCGAGGAGATAGACCGAAAGCGAAAGGTCGTTTTCGTCTCTCCCGTGAAAGGGAAAGTTCCTGCTTACTTCGGCGAGTGCCCCGGGGACATCAACACGAAGGTGCTCGAGCGGATGCGCCGCGTTCTCGAAGAGGATACCGTATATCCCTACTTTATGAAAAACGCCGTCTGCCGTCTCGCAAAGGCGAGGGATGTTGCGCGCCGCGCGACTGTCACGTCCGAGAATATTATCTTTCTCGGCGGCGATATGTGGTGCCTTTTCCCGTGGCTCGGAACTTACGCGTTTCTCGCGCTCGAGCGCTTCCTGAAAATTAAGTGCGCCGCGCGCCTCGGCTTGAAGGGCGTCGAGTCATTCCGTCCGTTCTTTATTCAATTCAGAATGAAGGCGTCAAAGGAAGAATTCTTCTCCATCCTCGCGGAAGAAGCGTCGATCCCGTTCGACCCGCTCGACCTCGTCTATGAAAAAGAAGTCCCTCTCTTCGAGAAATACGACGAGTTCGTCCCGGACGAACTGATCCGCCGCGGCTTCGCCTGCGGCGTCCTCGACGTGGAAGAAATGAAAAAGAGAGTTTTGGGAATGAAATGATTCGCGAGACTCCGTCTCGCGCTCTGCCAAAGGGAAAAATCCCTTTGGAAACCCATAACAGAACGCCCGAAACGAGTTCGGGCGTTGAGCTTTTTATATGGGTTTTCGTATCCGCAAACTTGTTTGCGGATCTGACAAAAGCTTTTGCGGGGGTTCGAAGGGGGAGCTTTTCTCTTGAAAAGCTCCCCCTCGCGTCTTATCTTCTCTTAAGATCTTCCGGTTTCGGGCAGTCGGGAAGGTCGACTTCGCCGAGCTTTTTGACCTGGAAACCGTTCGCCTTGTATTCCTCGTAGTCGAATGCCTCGAGTTCGTCGTAAGCGAGCTTGTGGAACTCGTAGAAGTTGGGCCACCACTCATAGCCGTCGCCCATATTGTGATAGAGGAACGCCTCAGCCATCTCGATACCGAGATTGTGTCCGATCCAGTGTCCGCCCATCGCGAGGACGTTGCAGTTATTGCCGGTTATCGCGCGCAGCGCGGAGTGCGGCGTTTCGCAGACAGCGGCGTAAACGTGCGGGCATTTGCTCGCGGCGATATGGATACCCATGCCGGTGCCGCAGAAGATAAGCGCGCGCTCGAATTCGCCCTCGGCGATCATCGATCCGACTCTGAAGCCGATGCGGTGGAACATTTCGGGATGCTCCTCGTCCGTCGTCTTGACGCCCACATCGGTGCAGGTCCAGCCGTTCTTTTCAAGGTGCGCCACTACCGCGTTCTTAAGAGCGACTCCCGCGAAATCGGCGGCGACGAGCACCTGCTTGTCTTTTACTGTTTTCATTGATGCTTTCTCCTTATGTATATATTATTATTTTTTAATTCTGTCCGACAGACGTTTTGAGAACATCCAGTTGCCGATGCCGGGGTAAGAGCACGCGGGATCCCACGACCAGTGACCGATGCCTGGGAATTCCGTATATTCGAAATCCGACGCGCCGGCAGCCTTCAGCGCCGCCGCCATCTCTCTTGTCGCCGCGGTCGGAACGGTATCGTCGACTTCCCCGTGGAAAGTGCGGATCGGTATGTCCTTTATCTTTTCGGCGTATGACGGATCGGAGCCGCCGCAGATCGGCATTGCCGCCGCGAAGAGCTCGCCGTGACGCATAATGAGGTCCCACGTCGCAAAGCCGCCCATGGAAAGACCCATTACATATACGCGGTCGGCGTCCGCCTTAAGCTCTTTGATATTTTGCAGAAGAAGTGCGAGCACCGCTTTGATCTCCCACGTTTCGGGAGTTTCGGCGACTTTGTAGTTGCCGATGACCCACGGGAATTTTACCCACGTTTCCTCTTCCGGACTTTCAGCCGGATGATGGAGCGGGCACTGCGGAGCTATGACTATCGCCTCTTTTACGACGGGATTGCATTTTGCAAAAACGTCCAGCGCCGCTCTGAGCTGAAGCGTGTTGTCCGTTCCGCGCTCTCCCGCGCCGTGCATGAACAGAAGGACCGGAGCGCCGCATCCGCCGCCTTCGGGCAGGTGGATCCTGTACGGTATCACGCCGTCTTCGCACTTGTATTCACAAAATTTAAATTCGCCGAGAGTGTCCTCGACCTCGTATCTGTCCATTTGAACCTCCGAATATCTGTTTTCATTAATTATAAGTATATCACAACTTGAAGATTTTGCAATAAATGCGGAAAAATTAATTGTAACATTAATTTCATAATATCTTTTGCCTACATATTGTTCGTTTTCTTCTTGCAAAAACTACATTTTGTTGTCGTGTCGAACGGTCAAAAAAAAGTAAATAAAATTGAAGCAAATACTTGCATTTTTCCTTTTGTTATAGTATAATATCAAGGCGCAGTATTTGTATATTTTGTTTATAATGGTTTTATATACGGAGGTTTATTCACAATGTTCAACTTACTCGGTTTGATAGCTAAGATACCGACAACCATTCTTGTTTTCGGTATTATCGTTATAGTTATGTCCGTATTCCTTATCGTTGCTGTCCTTATGCAGCAGGGTAAGCAGCACGGTATTTCCGGCACGATCGCCGGCGGCGCAGACACGTTCTTCGGCAAGACGAAGGGCAAGACGATCAGCCGTAAGCTCTCCATCCTCACTTCCGCGGTCGCGATAATTTTCGTAATTCTCGTTCTCGCGTTCTACATCGTTCAGACTCCGAACGACACGGACGACACCGCGATCCCCGAGGAAACGTCTGCAACGGTTGACACGAGCGCAACTGTTGACACGAGCGCGGCAGTCGATACGGCAGATGCTGCAGAGACAGAGGCGCCCGCAGCAGAGACAGAAGCCGTTGCTGAAACGGAAGCCGCAGCAGAGACAGACGCAGTTACAGAATAATCTGCCGTCAACTGCAACGCGAGCCCCAGGAGCTCACTTTAAAACAAACCGCTTTGGCATGACCGAAGCGGTTTTTGTTTGATATTATTGATCCGGAGCATTGAACTGATATGATAAAAGGCGCAATTTTCGATCTTGACGGCACGCTTCTCGACACGATGGACGACCTTCTGACCGCGATGAACCGTATGCTCGTCGAACTTAATTTTCCCACCAGGACGTACGAGGAGCTGCTCTGCTTCATCAACCGCGGAGCAAGGCGATTTGTCGGCAGGTCCCTTCCCGAGGGGAGCATAAATGATTTCAACGACCCGCTCGTTGACCGCGCGCTTGAAATTTACGGCAGACATTACGCGGAGTGCTGTCTCGACAAAACTCATCCGTTCGACGGAGTTCCCGAGGCGGTAAACGAACTTAAGTCCCGCGGGGTAAAAGTATCTGTCCTATCGAACAAACAGGACGCCTTCGTCAAGGAAACGATAGCAAAACTCTATCCCGGCGTGTTCGATTCAGTTCACGGCCAGCTCGATCTGCCTGAAAAACCCGATCCCGCGCCGGCGCTTCAGATCGCCGACGAGCTCGGACTTCTGCCGTCGGAATGCGCGTTCATCGGGGATTCGGACATTGATATAAAGACGGGTGTCAACTCGGGGATGCTACCGGTCGGCGTAACGTGGGGCTACAGAAGCGAAGAGTGTCTACTCGACGCCGGCGCGAAACTCATCATCCGTTCGCCTAAAGATTTGATTAAGATTATTGACGGGGAAACTTTTTGAGAAAAGTTTCCCGAGGCAAGCTGTGATATTGATCGCGAAAATGGGTATAGCTTAAAGCGAGGGCTCAAAGGAGCGTTTCATTTGCCTTGATGACCCGTATAAAACAAAATCCGAAAACGCTTGCGTTTTCGGATTTGTTTTTTTGGGGTTCCAAAGGGATCTGTCCCTTTGGCAGGTGCCGGGCGGAGTCCGGCTATTAAAATCTAACCGCTTCTCCGGTTTCGGCGGAGCGGAAAGCGGCTTCGATGACCTTCATAACCACCCGCATCTGCTCGTGAGTGACGATCTGTTTTGCCTTGCGGTCTATCGCGTCGCAGAAATTGCGGTAATAGTCGTGAACGTCAACCGCGTCCTTCGCGATAACGTCTTTTTCTATCGTGCGCTCGCTTCTCGGCGCCATCGTTTTGGAGAGGCCGGACGCCGTCTTGACCGGCTTGATATCATGATCGCGCCACTCGTTGCAATGGACGACCTCCACGTCGCTTCCCCAGTTCTCGACCTTCACCGTACCCTCGGTGAATCTCGCGTACATGAGGGGGAGCTGAATGAAGTTATAGGTGCTCACCTCGACGCGGCATCTGATACCGCTTTTGAGGAAAATGTCGATATAGCATCCGTCGTCCACTTCGCACCCGGTGAGAAAATCAAGAGTGCAGAAAACGCGGTCGACGTCGTAGCCGTTCATCCAAAGCGCCTGGTCGATGAGGTGAACGCCCCAGTCGTAGAGCATACCGCCGCCGGGAGCTTTGTGCTTTCTCCAGTCGCCGGGGATACCGTTTGACCCCTGAACTCTCGTCTCAAGACTCATAAGGTCTCCGAGATCGCGCTCGTCGGCGAGACGTTTTACCGTTACGAAATAGTCGTCCCAGCGTCTGTTCTGATGAACGCTGAACACGCGCCCTGCTTTTTCGGACGCGGCGATCATTCTCTCAAGACTCTCTGACGAGAGCGTGACCGGTTTTTCGCAAAGCACGTTTTTTCCCGCCTCGAGGCACTTTACGGTATATTCTTCGTGTAGGTCGTTCGGAACGGCAATGACAACTATCTCAACGTCGCCGTCGGAGAGGATCTCTTCGAACGAGGAATAAACGTTAATGCCGTAAAGGCGCGCGAGTTCCTGCTTTTGGGGATCAATGTCATAAATTCCGGCGCAGGAAACGACGTCGCTCTTTTCGATCTTCATACCGCAGTACGAAAGACCTTCCATATGAGCAACGTGCCACTGCCCCATTCCGCCGTAACCGATAACAGCCGCTTGCTTCATCAAATACCTCTGTCCCCCGATTGATTTAGATAAGTCGGAGAAACACCTCGTATATTATATCAAAAAGATTCTCATTGTCAAGTATAAAATGTAACATATTTATTTATCGGTTATTACGAGAACTTCGCCGTCAAAAACCGTAATGAGCGTCTTTCCCTTCGGCTCGTTGCTGCACCCGAGCGTCGAGTCGGGCGTAAGACGCGCGCGGTTAAGCTCATACTTCGCGCCGAAGATCGATACCTTTGCATCTGCGTTCACGGCAAAGACGGAGAAATAACCGTCCGTCTCGGGCAGGATAAACTCGCCCGTATCCGGCGTCAGCAGATATATCTTGCAGTCGTCGTCGATGATGACGCCGCGCCCGCCGCGCTTTGCGATATACGATAAGCTTTTGACGTTTGCGACGGTGTGAGAAAACCGCTTGCCGCCGAGCGCGCCGTAGATACGAAACTCTGTAAATCCGCGCTCGAGCGCGTACTCGATTGCGGCAAACGTGTCCGTGTCGTCCTTGACGCAGGGAAGCACCTCTTTTTCCGCAACGTCGGGGATATAGTTCAGAGAATCCCCGTCCCCGATAAAGACGTCCGGCACGATACCGAGGGCGTCAAGCGTTCTGTATCCCGCGTCGCAGGCGATGACGACGTCGCCGTCCCTCTTTTCGATCGACATATCTTCCGGCGCGTCTCCCGCGGCGACGATATAGCAAATACCCGGTTTCATTTCTTCTCGTTTACTTTCACGAGATTCGGGATACTTACAAGGCTGAACGCGGCAACTCCGGTCATCGCAAGCTCGGGAAGCATGAACGAACCGTTGTAGCAGATCGCGTAAATGAAAGCGTTGTTCCAGTTCTCGGGAAGCCATACGTCGAAAATTATCGTGCCGGAAATGACGTGAGCGGCGAATCTCGCCGTCAGCGCAAGGCAGACTCCGAGGATCATGCCGAGCTTGCCGTGATCTCTGAAAACACCTGCAAGGCCGAGGCACGTGAAAGCGATTATATAGTCGAGCGCAAGACAGCCCGCCACCGCGACGGGAGTAAGCCCCCACGAGAGCACCGCCGACAGATCTATCAGAAGCTGTGTCACGGAATAAAGAAATCCGCAGACAAGTCCCCACTTCACGCCGTGTCTTATCGAGAACATGCACACGGGAAGCATGCTCAGCACCGTAACGGAGCCGCCGAGCGGCAGCTTGAATAGGGTTATAAGGCTTAGCCCCGTCGCAAGAGCGACCATCACGGCGCATTCAGCCATCGGTAAAATTTTCTTTTTTGTCATAATTGATCTCCTTCCGGAAAAAAGCGCACCGGAATTCCGGTGCGCAAAGATTTTCATTTTCTGTACCTACGCCGGTATTATCCGTATCAGGTTCGGGCAAAGCCCCGGGGTTCGCATATAGCGTCTCAGCATCACTTTCGTGCAGCACCCCCGATATTCAGTTCGCAGAACAGTATATCACCTGTCCGCGGTTTTGTCAAGTGCAAATTTATCCGATCTTATGACCGCACCCGGTACAGAACTTCGCGCCGGGCCTGATCTCTTTGCCGCAGGCGGGACATACCGGCGCCGCGGGCGCGGCGAATGGCGCGGGTGCGTCTATTCTCTGTCCGCATCCGGTGCAGAACTTCGCGCCGGGCTTCAGCTCTTTGCCGCAAGCCGGGCATACGGGAAACGCGGGAGCCGCGGGAGCTGCAGGCGCGTCAAGCCTATGTCCGCACCCGGTACAGAACTTCGCATCGGGTCTCAGCGCTTTGCCGCAGGCGGGGCATACGAGAGCGCCAGCGGGCTCGGGAATATCGGGTCTGCGGTCAGTCATCTCGGGGAAAGCCGCAGGCGGCGCGTCAAACGCCGGAGCTTCTTCCGCGGGCGCCTCTTCGACCGCGGGAGTTTCCTCAAATGCGGGAGTTTCTTCAAATGCGGGAGCTTCTTCAAAAGCCGGAGCTTCCTCGATCGCCGGAGCTTCTTCTTCCGCGGGCGCCTCTTCGACCGCGGGAGTTTCCTCAAATGCAGGAGTTTCCTCAAATGCAGGAGTTTCTTCGACCGCGGGAGTTTCCTCAAATGCAGGAGTTTCCTCAAATGCAGGAGTTTCTTCGACCGCGGGAGCTTCCTCAACTGCCGGAGCTTCTTCTGCTGCCGACTCGGGAGCTTCATCCGCTATAACGGGGAGAGCCGCTCCGCATACCGTGCAAAATCTTTGACCTGTCGGCATCGCTTCGCCGCAGCCCTCGCAGTATACGTACTCGCCGTCGGTAAGCGGCAGCTGCTCGGGCATCTTCGCGCCGCAGCTGTTGCAAAATACGGAATTGGACGGTACTTCGGCCTTGCAGCTCGGGCAGACCTTCGCTCCTCTCATGCGTACTTCAAGTTCTTTGTATATCTCGCATCTCTTTTCTGCGAGCGCTATGCTTTTGATGAGAGAAGCAAATTCCGCGCCTTCATCGTCGGCGTGGGCTTCATAATACGCCTTGCCGAGCTCGCAGCGCGCCGCGTAAAGATCATCTTCCGCTCTTTCGATATTCGCCGCGACGCCGCTTGTTTTTTTATCAAATAACGCCATAGTAAACCTCCGCTATCAGTATTTATTTAACATATATATTATACGGTACGCCGCGCTCTTTGTCAACGAAAATAAGAGCGAATGTAAAATCTGTCCGGTTACGCTCTCATTTTTTCTCAATCGCTTGATAACGAAAAAAATATATGTTATACTTTAAGCGTAAAAATATTTTCTCTCAAGGAGCTTTGATTATGAAGATCATTCCCGTACCTAAGAATATAAAAACAGAAGACGGCTCGCTCGACCTGACGGGTTTTCGCGTCGCCGTAAAGTATCCGTCCGATAGACGTCTTACCGCAAGAGCGGCGGACCTGAAGCGCGATCTTGAAGCCGCGCTTTGCGCCGACGTTTCTCTCGCGGCGTCGCCGGTCCGTCCCGAGAGCGCGATATTTATCGAAGCGGCGGACACGGACTCCGAAGCGTACACTCTTACTGTCGGCAAAGACGGCGTACTCATATCCGGCAAAAGCGCGCGCGGCGCGTTCTACGGGATGCAGACTCTTCGTCAGATGATAAGAGAATACGGAAAAGCTCTTCCTTACTGCGTGATCGAGGACGAGCCCTCGTTCCCCGAGCGCGGATTCTATCACGACATAACGAGAGGCCGCGTTCCGACGCTTGATAAGCTCAAAGAGATCGCCGCGGAGCTTTCGTTCTTCAAGATAAACGAGCTTCAGCTCTACGTCGAAGACGCTTTCGCGTTCCATGAATTCGACGGCATCATCACCGCCGACGAATGTCTTACGGCGTCGGAGATCACGGAACTCGACACGTTCTGCTATGAGCACTTCATCGAGCTCGTACCCTCGCTCTCCACGTTCGGACATCTCTACCGTCTGCTCCAGAGCGACAAGTACCGCCACCTTTGCGAATACGAGGACTGGCATCCTTATCAGATATACTGGCTCGAAAAGATGGCGCATCACACGATCGACGTATCGAATCCCGAGAGCATAGAACTTATAAAGAGTCTTATCGACCAGTACGTTCCTCTTTTCAGAAGCGGAAAATTCAATATCTGCTGTGACGAGACGTTCGACCTTTGCAAAGGAAGAAACACCGGAAAGGACGAGGGCGAGGAATACTTCAAGTTCGTCTCGAAGATAATCGCTCACGTCAAATCGTACGGCAAGACCGTTCAGATGTGGGGAGATATCGTACTGAATCATCCGGAAAAGATGAAGATGCTCCCGCCCGACACGGTAATGCTCAACTGGAACTACGAAAAAGAGGCGAACGAAAAGAACGTCAAGACGTTTGCCGCAAGCGGCATGACGCAGATCGTCTGCCCGGGTACTTCGTCCTGGAACAGGTTCATCGAGGAGATCGACCGCTCGTTCGGAAACATCACGAGCCTTGTCAAATACGGCTTCGAGAACGGCGCAAAAGGCGTTCTCAACACAAACTGGGGAGATTTCGGAAATATCTGCCCGTGGAACTGCGAGAAGTACGGCATGGTCGTCGGCGCTGAGCGCGCGTGGAATCCCGTCGGGACGATAGACGAAGAGTTTGAACTCGCCGCGTCCGATCTTCTCTACGGATGCCGCGACAGAAATATGGTAAAACTCATCTATGACCTCGGTCAGGCGGAACGCACGTGCGACTGGATGCTCTTCGTCTACTGGTACAGCGCGAACACCAAAGAGGGAAGGACGACCGAGCTCGCAGTCGACGCCGATCGCTGCATTGAAAACATAAAGCGCGCGGACGAGATCCTTTGCGAGTTCATCGAAGCGGGAGATATTGACGACCCCGTATTCGTCGACCTTCGCCTCGCGGCGCGCGCGGTAAAGCTGATGAACAAAGTACATCTTATGATAAAAGGCGTCGAATGGTACGGCGACCGCGCCGCGCTTCGCGCGGAGTGGTCCGAGTGGTTCCGCGAATACCGCGTCGCATGGCTTCGTGACAACAAGCCGTCGCAAATAGAAATGATCGGCGAATTCCTCGATTCGCTGACGACGCTGTTCTGATTCAAAGGAGAGATATATGGATCTTCAGAAAATAATCGACGACATTAATTCCGACAGAATAAAAAAAGTCATCCTCGACACGGACACGGACAACGAGGTCGACGACCAGTTCGCGATCGCCTATGCGATCGGCGCGAAGCGCGTCGAGCTTCTCTCCGTCAACGCGGCGCCGTTCTCTCATCCCGAGAGGAACATAAACTTCAAAATGGGCGCCGACGCGAGCTACGTCGAGATAGGACGCGTCCTTTCGGCTTATCAGAAGGACTGCAAGGTCCCCTATTTCAGGGGTTCGGAGACGACCGTCACCGAAAACGGCGGCGCTCCGGTCGACAGTCCGGCGGCGCGAAACATAATAGAGACTGCTCACCGCTATGACGAGCCCGTCTACGTTCTCGGCATCGGCGCGGGAACGAATATCGCTTCCGCGATCATGATGGATCCGTCGATAAAAGAAAAGATCGTCGTTCTGTGGCTTTGCGCGAACGAACTTGACAAGGAGAATATCTGGGAATACAATCTCGATCAGGATTTCGAAGCGGGGAAGTATCTCATAAACTGCGGCGTGCCGTTCATCATGTGCCCCGCCATCAACGTAACGGGTACTCTTTGGACGAGGATCAGCACGATAAAAGAGCAGATCGCGGGAGCAAACCCGCTCTGCGAGCTTCTCTGGCAGCTCATCAATCAGGTGTGGTACTGGGTAGGAAGACCCGAGGGCTACGGCAGGACTCTTTGGGACGTAGCTTCCGTCGCCGTCTTCGAGACGCCACAGTTCTCTCATCTAAAAATCGTCACATCTCCGATATTCAAGGACGACCACACCTTCGGATTCGACGACAAGCGTCACAAGATCATTTATCTCGAACGCATAGACTGTCACGAGATATTAGGTAATTTGTGGGAGACTCTTCGCTCGATAGAATGTACGGGCGAGTATATCCCGAGATGGACGGAGCCCGAGTGATATGATGGACGATCTGTATTTATGGGGAACGGCGATCCTCGTGGGACTTGTCTCCCTTAAGCTGATCCCGGCAAAGCGCCTTGCCGCCGCGAACAGGCGTATGAGGAGCCGCTTCTCCGGTATGGCGCTCGCGATAATGTATATCATGATCGGTATCCTCTTCTTTGTCGGCGTTTACTTTCTCTGTATGGCGCTCGACGCGCCCGCCGTCGTTCGCAACGTTATCCTCGGCGTCATCCTCGGTCTCTTTATCGGCTTTATCCCCATCGTCGACAAGAAAAACTCCGGCGACGATGATAAGAATGAATGATCAG
>JAFXNX010000111.1 GCA_017529175.1 Clostridia bacterium | reverse complement strand
CTTCCTATCCTGTCTCTTGAATCTCCGAGGAAGAAGAGAAGGACGATGGAGAGGATAACGTTGGTCATTCCTTTTTCGGGAGAGTTGATCGGTGCGGTGGTCATATCGAAATAATAGATGAATATCAGAAGTCCGGTGAATATCGCGGGAAAGAGCGACAGTATCGCGCCTCCGGTTCCGGAACCCCACGTTGTCGCCCTCAAGATCATCGCGTCGGCGGAAAACAGCGCTGCGAACAGGGCGATTTTTTCAAGCGTTCCTCCGGGCAAGCCGCGGGACGAAATAATGACCGAAACAAAATACGCGACGAACAAAAGACCGGGGAGAAAAGTGAAGAAAACGGCCGAAGCTCCGGGAAATCCGATCCGGCGCGAAGCTGCCGTTCCTCTTGAGGCGATACCCGCGATAAGCGCGAGGACCGCGGACAGTGCAATGAGACTTCCCGCGATCAGTATGAGATACGACCCAGATCTGAAATGCATGATTTCGGGTTCGTAGTCTTTAACGTACGCAAAGAAATATACCGGTGCGCCCGCAATCCCGAGAATCGCGGAGATCACGGCGCAGATACGGAAGAGGTTCGGATTCCCCACCGGTTCGGGACGGCCCCTTTTTTTCGTGTTTTTCTCACTGGTTCGAGTGTCCATTGGAGGTTGTTTTCCTTTCCGGGTTGTTTATACCGTAACGGACTGCCGTCATAGCGAGGCGCGATCCGTCCAAAAACATCTTTCTGTATATAATAACACATTTCTTTATTGAATTCAATATACGGGCGCGAAATATGCCTCATTTTTGATCGGGATCAAGAAAGGACGGATCCGCGGGGCGTCGGCATAGCCGTTCGTGATGGGAAAAAGGATAAAAAGCGAGGAATACGCTCAAATTGTTGATTATTACCAAAAAAACCGATTTATTTATTGAAAAATTCTAACAATATTTTTTTGATCAAATTTTGATCTGGTTGTTGAAAGCGTCCTTCATTTATGATATAATACTGCTGTTTGATGCGCGATGATGCGGGAGGTTGCCGTACGTTCCGGACTGTCAGGGAGCGGGCGGGGAATTTCCGCGGAGTATGTCCGGCAAAAGCCGGGCGGGGAGAACGCGCGGGGCGCGTTTCTTTATGCTCTGACTGCGGGGGCATTTTTGCCCTTTTCGAACCGGGATCGACTCCTTGTCGGTCTCGGCGCACTTTCGGAGAAAAAAGGAACGCCCGGACGCGTGTAAAGCGCCTCAGAAAAAAACACATTATTTAAAGGAGGCAAAACATGGCAGCAAGCGAAAAGATCAGAGTAAGACTCAAGAGTTACGAGCACACCCTCGTTGACTCTGCGGCGGCTAAGATCGTCGAGATCGCGAAGAGAAACGGCGCGGAGGTCTCCGGACCCGTTCCGCTTCCCACCGACAAAGAGATCGTCACGATCCTTCGCGCGGTCCACAAATACAAGGACAGCCGCGAGCAGTTCGAGCAGAGAACTCACAAGAGACTTATCGAGATCAGAAAGCCCTCGCAGAAGGTCGTTGAAGCACTCATGTCCGTGGAACTTCCCGCGGGCGTGGACATCGATCTCAAACTGTAAGGCAAAACCCACCGTACCAACGGGCAGATCTCACATGCCCTTTGGAAATAAACCCTGCCGTTCAGAGCGATAAAGGGACAGATCCCCTCCGGATCGAGACCCGAAGCTTGATGGCGGCGAGGTCAAGTTGGCCGCGAGCCAACCAATAACCTTTTAAGGAGGAAAAGACGATGAAGAAAGGAATCATCGGCAAAAAGCTGGGGATGACGCAGATCTTCGACGAGAACGGTTTTGTGATCCCCGTGACGGTCATCGAGGCGGGTCCATGCCCCGTAACTCAGAAGAAGACCGTCGAAAACGACGGATACGAAGCCGTACAGTTGAGCTTCGAAGATATCCGTGAGAAGCTGGTCGGCAAACCGAGAGCCGGTCACTTCAAGAAAGCGGGCGTCAGCCCGAAACGTCATCTCAAGGAATTCCGTCTTGAGGACTCCGCTTCGATGAACGTCGGTGACGTGGTTGCAGTCGATACCTTCGCCGCAGGCGACAAGGTCGACGTTACAGGCACCAGCAAAGGTCACGGCTACTCCGGAGCAGTCAAGAGATGGGGCTTCCACACTCTCAAGATGACGCACGGTTCAGGTCCGGTACACCGTCAGGCAGGCTCTATGGGAGCCAACTCGACTCCGTCCAGGATCTACAAGAACAAGAAGATGGCGGGACAGTACGGTAACGAACAGGTCACCG
>JAFXNX010000006.1 GCA_017529175.1 Clostridia bacterium | reverse complement strand
GGACAAGGTGGAACGCGTCGCCGCAGCCGAGGATCAGCACGGCGGAGCCCATCAGCTTACCGATCCGGTCGCGCCGTCTGAAAAGGATGCAGATCCCCGCCGTTACGGCAAAGAGGAGATAGAGGATATCAAACGTGCTTTCTCCGTATTTCATGATGATTTCTCCGGTGACCGCTCAGCCGTTCACGCCCGGTTGAACTTGTCTTTGCCCTGACGGCAGCGCGGGCATTTCCAGTCGTCGGGCAGATCTTCAAAAGCGACGCCGTCGTGTTCCGCGGGATCGTAAACGTATCCGCAGATCGAGCATACGTATTTCCCGCTCGCTTTTTCAGCCGAAAAATCGACTTCTGCAAGGATTGTCGGCACGGGGTGATCAAGATCGATCACGCGCTTTGCTTCGAGGTTCTCATATCCCTGCGGCGTGTGCGTTCCGCAGTAAACGGTGGGATGATTGCGCACGAACTCGCGTATACGGTCCTGCGTAACGCGGGCGGCGGCAAGGTCTTCAAAAACGACCGAAAGTTTGTTTTCGTAAAGCGCCTCGTCAACGTAGGTTATATCGCCGTGGAACATATAGAACAAGCCGTCGTTTTCGGCGATCACGATGCTGTTGCCGTTGGTGTGACCCTTGGCTTTGATGAAATAAACACCGTCGGCGATCTTCTGACTTGCGGGGAAATTATAATACGCGCCGTCGGTAAACTTTACGGGAACGACATTCGACAGCCCCTGAAGTTCGACAGCGGTCATTTCGTCCTCGTTGACGTAAATCTGCACGTTCGGGAAGGAGCTAAGCTCGCCCGAGTGATCGTTGTGCTTGTGCGTGAGAAGGATCTTCGTGACCTGCTCTGGCTTATAGCCGAGCGCGGCGAACGCTTCCGTATAACTGCAAATGTCTTTACCTGTATAGAGCGGGCTGTTTTCGTCAGGCACTTCCTCGGGAGTTCCCGCGGGGAGCCCGGTATCGACAAGGATCACATCGCTGCCCGTGTCGATCAGATAGTTCTGTAAACTTCCGCGATAGCGGATGTTTTTATCGAATTTATCCGGTCCTTCTTCGCCGCCGAATGCGAACGGTTGAGTATAAAACCCGTCTTTTCTGAATTTGACTGCTTTGATCTCCATATTTTCCCCTCCGTTTTTTAGTTTTGACTTTAATCGAGCGACGCCGCGAACTCACCTGCGCGATTGAGATCTTCCTCTGTCGGAAGACCTTTGTTGATAAATACCCACGATGCGGCGCAATGGAATTCTTTTTCGCTGAGTTTTATGCCGAGCTCATCGGTCACTTTTTTGACAGCTTTCCACGTAGACGCGCCGGAGGCGGCGGTATTCATATTGATTACCTCGCCGATTTTATCCTTGTTTCTTTTCAAAAATTCCTTGACCTCTTTGTCAATGTTCGCGGCATACATGGCGTTGATGAGAAACAGTCTGTCGATCTTTTCATCAAGATCGCGCGAAACGTCGATCGCTTCGATGCCGAGCGCCTTTGACACCGCGTCAGCCAGTTTTTTTGTGTTGCCTTTTTTTGATTTTGTAAAATAGCGTATAGCTGTCTTCATTTTATCTACCTCCATAATTATGTACTTTAACGTGATTGTTTGATCAGACTCTCAACGAGTTCGCGCTTTTCATAGAGCACGCAGCCACCCGCGTGATCATCGTTCAAAAGATTGCCTTCTCGCAGTGCGGTAAACAGCGGCGAATGCATCGCTTCACGAAGAGAAGTGTTTCGCACGTTCACATCGGAATAAGGCGAGAACGGACACGGTTCGGCTCCTCCGTGAGAATTGATATGGAAGAAACCGCGTCCCGCCGCCACACATCCGCCTGAGCTTTTTTCGTCTCCGGGAAAAGAGACATACACCATTTCGGGGTGGTCTTTGCGCAATCTCGCGATCTCGGCGCGCAGGTATTCGCGTTCGGCGTCGCCCGGAGCAAGCTCCTTGCTTTCTTCCGTCACGGGTACGAACTCAACGAAAATCACAACTTTGCACCCGCGGTTTGTGAGATTTTGCAAAAACGCATCAGACGTTATCTCCCGAACGTTCTCTGTCGTGACAGTAACAGACGATCCGAAAATGATCCCCCTTGT
>JAFXNX010000110.1 GCA_017529175.1 Clostridia bacterium | reverse complement strand
GATAAAAACGATCCTACAAAGATACCGTATGACAAAGCGGGGTATATGGATATAGCTCCCGACGACCGCGGCGAGAATATAAGACGCGAAGTATGCCTCACTCTTGAGCAGATGGGGATAATACCGGAGAGCTCTCACCACGAAGAGGGACCCGGACAGAACGAGATAGATTTCAGATACGCGGACGCGCTCGCCGCCGCGGACAACGTGATAACTTTTCAGAACGTTGTTCGTATAGTGGCGAGAAGGAACGGACTTTACGCCGATTTCTCCGCAAAGCCGCTTGACGGCAAACCGGGCAACGGCTTCCACATCAATATGTCCGTATCCCCCGACCGCGCTTCCGAAAACCTTTGCCGTATGATCGCGGGAGTGCTTGAACGGGTGATCCCGATGAGCGCGTTTTTGTGCCCGACGGAAGCGTCTTACCGCCGTCTCGGCGTGATGAAAGCGCCGCATTACGTCTCGTGGTCGAGCGAGAACCGTTCCCAGCTCGTAAGGATACCGGCGGCGCTCGGAGAGTACCGGCGCGCGGAGCTTCGTATGGCCGACCCTTGCGCTAACCCGTATCTCGCGTTCGCGCTTGCGATATGGGCGGGGATCGAGGGTCTTGAGAAAAAGCTTGATCTGCCAAGCCCCGCAAACGTGAATCTTTTCACAGCGGACGAGGCGACGCTCTCGGAATACAGATCGCTGCCGCGCGACCTTGCCGAGGCGAAAAAGGCGGCGTTAGAGGACGACTTCATAAAGAAATATATACCGCAGAAGATACTCGATATTTACTGCAAAGACTGACGTTTTATTAAATCTACCGAAAGGGGGAAAAGATATGAGCATGGCGGAACGGGTCTACAGCGTTCTCGTCGTTTCGTCGTCGCCGAAATTCACCGGCGCGATCAATGAACTTCTCCCCGAATCGGATTATTATCCCGTAAACAAAGTGTGCGACGTCAACACCGCGAAGCGCGCTCTGACAGAGAGGGACTTTGATTTCATAATAGTCAACGCGCCTCTCCCGGACGACGCGGGCGTTCGCTTTTCGATCGATTCGGCAAGCTCGGAGAGCAGCGTCGTACTGCTTTTTGCCGGGGTCGACCTGTTTGACGAGATACACGACAGAGCGATCAAGCACGGAGTATTTATGATGCAGAAGCCCACGTCAAGGGCAAACATTTCGCTTGCGCTCGACTGGATGGCGAGCGCGCGAGAGCGTATCAGAAAAAACGAGAAAAAAACGCTGACCATAGAAGAGAAGATGAACGAGATAAGGCTCGTGAACAGAGCGAAACTGCTTCTTATCAGCGAAGTCAAAATGAGCGAGCCCGCGGCTCACCGCTATATTGAAAAGCAGGCGATGGACCGCTGTATCCCCAAACGCGAGGTCGCGGAGGAGATAATAAAAACTTACTCGTAACTATATTTTTCAAATCCCGAACAAGCGTCCCGCGTATTATGAGAGACGCTTGTTTTTTGTAAAGATGTGATATCTTTTGTTCTTGACTTTTGATACAAATATGATAGAATAAATATATACAAAATATGAAAGGCGATATTGGAAATGGCAGGTAGAGAAGAGCTTATCGGACGCTACGGCGTTGAAAAACTGATGTCTGTGATAGGAGACGCGCCGGGATTTTATACGGCGGAGGAAGTGAAGGCGGACCTTGAGAAAAAGGTCGCGTCGGGGGAAGTCGACGAAGGCGAGATGAACGAGTATATGCAGATGTTCGATGCGATCTACGAATTTTCTCCCGACAGAAAGATCGTGACGTGGATGAAGATACCGGACGATATTTCCGCGGCGGAACTCAAAGAGGCGCTCGACGCAGGCGAGATCACCGCTCTTTGCGACGGATTCTTCTCCCTCGAGGAAAAAGAGTGGAAGGAGCAGGACGGGAAGTTCGTCTACGATACCGGAGAGGAGCGCGAGCTGTTCGGCGAGGCTCAGTCTTCGTTTGACGAGCTGAAGTTCGACGATGAAGGACTGCTCGATTTCGGCAGCGGAATGATGAAGCTGAAAAAGATATGACAGATAAACGCGGCGGGCTGAATGAAAGACCCGCCGCAACGCGTTTAAATAAGCATTATCGCCCGACGCAAGTCGGGCGATAATACTTATTTATGATCGTTCAGAGCGTAACTCAATGAATACGTTACACCTCTCGGACCGCGGATCGCGTAGATACCGTACTCGGTTTTGAGACGCTCGAAAGTGAAATCGGACGGCTTGTATCTGTCGAGCAGCTTCAATCTCATCAGCGCCGTGATCTTTAGATTTTCGTCTTCGTATCTGTACGGTATATCCGTTTTCGTGACCGTGCATTTATAGAGTATCGCCGACACCGGAGCGCCGACGTACATAAAGACGGTGTCACCGCGATTGATACCGGCGCCCTGCTTCCAGTCGACCTCGTCAGCCGCATCGAAGGCGTGGACGATATCGTAATATTTCGGGTTCGCGGGAACGATCCACTCCTTCGCTTCGCGGATCTTTTTGCATCGTCTTCCCGGTGCGGTCACGGCAAAACTGCGGTTGATAAGCGCGTAAACCTCGTCCTCCGGGACCGTTCCGTCAAGAAGGACCGATATCCACTCGCGCTTGTTCATGTGGTAAGCGCGGAAGATCCCCGTCTCTTCGATTATCGAATCTGTGAACACCGCGTCTCCCGTCTTGAGGTTGATAACGTCAGTCGCGCCGTCAGCGTCGATCCCGAACTTCGAGTACGGAACGCTCATCACAAGCGAGAACCATTTGTTGTTGTTCGCGTGTCTGAATACAGCGGCGTCGGGAGAACTCTCCCACAGATATTCGGGAATCGCGCCGTACTGCTTTTTCTGATATTCGATCACTTTGTCTTTGAACGTGCTCATTTTTTGTTCCTTCATACTTGCATTTTCATATACATTATAGCGGAACGAAGGACTGAAATCAACATTCAATTGCGAAGATCCGCCGCCATCATTGACAATTCGACAAAAAACGACTACAATTGTGTTGATAAATAACTG
>JAFXNX010000005.1 GCA_017529175.1 Clostridia bacterium | reverse complement strand
TCTACAAATCCGCCGTCGCATCTCTCGCTCTTGTTTGCGTTCCCCCTCGGCTCCTTTCAGAAACATATATTAGGAGCCGCGAAACAAGGGCGCGGCTCTCAGACTGTAGACAAAGTCTACAGTCTGAGACAGGGTGAGAGAAACGCAGGTAGATTTTGCGATCTTGCCACCGTCGGCGTAGTTATCGTTCGGGGTCCTCAAAAATCGTTAGATTTTTGGGGTTCTCGGATACGGTAGGGGGCAAGATCGCAGGTGAGGGGTTCCCCTAAGCGCACGAAGTAAGCTTTGGGGGTTCCGAGGAAGGCAATGATGGCGGGCAAGATGCCCGCCATTGATTATTTGTTTACTTTATCTCTGTGTGTCTGTTATGCTCGCTTCGTCCTTATGAATTATCCTATCATTGCCGCTCTAACAAGTTTATCTTCGCTCTGAAAGGACGCAAAAGCGTCCTTTTTTCCATAATCGCGCGCCGAACTTGCGAAAAAAGAATACAGCGCGCGGGTGTGGGCAATTTCTCAATGCACATACTGCTTAACTGTTGATTTTTTTGCAGATCTGTGTTAATATATACGTAACAGAAAAGAGTAATATAACAATAATATGGAAGAATAAAGAAGAATGGCGTAACCGGTCAATCGCCTGTGAAAAGGGGAAATCAATGGTACAGCACAGAGAAAACTTTATGATAAGAAAACTCTTTCAGAACGCCGTACTCACAATGCTGATAGCAGAGCTTTCAAACGCGCTCGCCGCGTGCGGTATAGGCGCGCCGTACTATTCTCTCGTATCTATTGTCAGCGGCATCCTGATGGTCGGCGCAACGTCGCTCTGTACCCGGGCGATCAGCAAGGGCGACACGGCGGAGACGACGCGCGTCTTTTCACTTTCCATGACGCTCGGCGCGACCTTGTCCATCCTTATCGCGCTTTCCGGAGTGTTCTTTTCGGGCGGCTACGCTTCGCTCTTCGGAGCGCATGACACATCATCCCAGCTCCACGCCGTCACGTCAGACTATCTGAAAGGCACCTTTATCGGCGCGCCGGGATTTATACTTTACGTCATCCTCATCCCGTTTTTGCAGTTGGACGGCGACTTCTTCCGCCCTAAACTCGCAAGCGCGGTCCTCGCCGTGGTGGATATTACGGGAGACCTGCTCAACGTTTTGGTTTTCCGCGGCGGGATGTTCGGCATGGGACTTTCAAGCTCCATAAGCCAGTACGCCGCCCTTGCGGTAGTGCTGACGCACTTTATCAAAAAAAGCGATCTGTTCCGTTTCTCGCTGCTCAAGGTACGGCTTCGCATGACGTTTACCCTGATGCGCGACGGACTCCCGCGCGCGGTATGTATGCTCTGCCGCGGACTTCTTCCCATATTACTCAACGGTATTGCGATCAAACTGGCGGGCGACTCGGGCGTCGCCGCGTATTCCGCGCTGACGAGCACCACCTTCATCGTGGCGTCGCTCGGCTGGGGGATCGGAGGCGCCGTATTCATGATGGGCGGAATGAGCTACGGCGAGCAGGACCCGGAAAATTTGAAAAACGTGGTCTCAACGGCAACACGGGATATTTTCACTTTCGTCGTTCCGCTTGCAGCCGTCACTTTTGCCGTCTCACCTTTGATCGCGGGATTCTTCTTGCCGGAAGATAAAGGCGCCTGCGACATGGCGTGCTCCGCCATCCGGTGCTACGCGATCTCTTTGCCGTTCTTGGCATTCAACGTATCCGCCGCGAATTATCACCAGGCGATAGGACGCAGACGCGGCGCGAATATTATCAATATTTTCATTGAATTTGCCTGCACAGCCGCAATGGCGCTCATTCTGCAGCTCTTCTTCGGAGTTAAAGGTATCTGGTACGCGTTCCCCGCGGGAGCGGCGCTTCTCTGCGTCGGAATAATCCTTCGCGCCGTTATCGGACGGAACAAAAACAAGCGCGGACTTGACGCGTATATGCTGCTGCCGCCGGACTTCGGCGTGCCGGACGAGGACTGCATAGAACGCTCCCTTCACTCGATCGACGAAGTGGTCACGCTCTCCGAGGAGGTCGTGGGGTTCTGCGCCGCGCACGATATTCCCTCAAAGGATGCCAACAGACTTGCCCTGTGCATAGAGGAAATGGCGGGCAACGTCATAGAGCACGGTTTTTCCGACGGAAAGCCTCATCATCTTGAAGTTCGCGTCCTCGTCAAGGATCAGCACATCATACTGCGACTTCGCGACGACTGCGTTCGCTTTGATCTGCGTGAGCAGGCGGAGAAATGGTCTTTTGATCCCGAACATCCGGAACGCAACATCGGCATCCGTATGGTGATGCACGCGGCAAAAGACATAACGTATACGAATTCGATGAAAACAAACAACCTGATCGTAACGATCAGCGGGGAGGAAAAGAAAAATGCCGCAGAATAACGAGCACGATTTCGCCCTTGAGCGCCACTTGCGCAAGCTTGATCCCGAATTGCACCGTCACTTTACAGACGCGGTCTTCGGTCTTCAGCACATTCTTTCCAACTATAAACTCCTCTTCCCCACTTTTACGGATCACACGGAACTGCACTCGCTGACCGTTATCGATTTTTGCAACCGTCTGATCGGCGATCAGATCGACCGCATGAACGCGGACGAGATCTACACATTGTTGTTGGGCTGTTATTTTCACGATACCGGCATGGGCGTCTCAAAAAAAGACTACGAGGCGTTTTCGAAAGAGATAGATTTCGGAGATTATTTTGAAACGCACAGCGCCGACGACGTCTCCCGCGTGATACGCGATTTTCACAACGAGTATTCCGGGCTTTTCATCCGCAAATACGCCGAATTCTTCGAGATCCCGTCCGAGGAACATCTGTGGGCGATTATCGAGATCTCCCGAGGACACCGCAAGACCTCTCTTATGGACGAGAAACAGTATCCGATCTCTCTGCAGACGCCTCGCGGCAGTACGCTCTGTCTGCCGTATCTTGCGGCGCTGATCCGTCTTGCGGACGAGATCGACGTGACAAAGCTCCGCAACCCGGCTTTGATATACGATTCCGATTCGTATGTCGGTGAAACGGAGAGGATCGAGTTCAAACGGCACGACGCGATAAAGGACCTTGAGATAACGCCCGATGAGTTCGTCCTCTGTGTGAGCACGGACGATCATGTGATAATGGAAAGCATCGTCAACATTACGAAAAAAATGCAGAAGGTGCTGGACGAATGCCGCGTCGCCGTTCTGGAGCGCACGCCTTTCGTGATCACTCAAAAGCGCGTTGCGATAAAGGAGCTTGATCATTAAGTCTTCCCGCCCTTCTCAATAACGAAGAATCACAAACCTGTCATGACTCTGTGAAAGGATCCCCTATGTTTAAAGAGTATTTACTGCAGAACTGGCTGCTTATGCTCGTTTTGTCAGCGTTTGCAATAGCGCTTCACATAACTGTTTTCCTTGACAAAAAAACGATCCGGCGTTTGTATACCCTTATCGTCGGCGTCTTTTTGCTGTCTGTCGTCGTATTTGTGGAGTTTCATTTTGCCTCGTATCCGGAATACAGAGTCCTGCGCTCCGTACTGATGGCGATCCGCTACAGCGCGACCCCCTTTATCATCTCACAGCTGATCTATACGCTGGTAAAGAAACAGACGTGGTATATATTCATACCCTCGATCATCCTTGCGGCGATCGACTTCATTTCGATCTTCACCGGCATCGTATTCAAAATAGAAGCGGACAACACCTTCTCGCGCGGCGCGCTCGGTTATCTGCCCTTTGCCGTGGCGGGGCTTTACAGTATCGCTCTCGTTTGTTTTCTTATCAAGAGAAGCAACAAGAAGTGGATGGAGATCGTTCCCGTTGTCTTTCTCAGCTTCGCGCTTCTTTCGGGTCTCGTCTTTCCGTTTGTTTTCGGAAGCGATTTTTCTCAGATATTCTGCTCGACGATCGCCGTAGCGCTGTTCATATACTACGTTTATGAAATATTGCAGCAGACGAAAAAAGACTCGCTGACGGGCTTGCTAAACAGACACGCCTACCACGCCGATATCCTCAAGAATCCCGAGGAGATCACGTCGCTCATATCGATCGATATGAACGGATTGAAGACCATCAACGATACGCAAGGACACGCCGCGGGAGACGAAGCGCTCCTCACGCTGGCGCTTTGCTTTCACCGCGCTCTGAAAAGCAGGCAGTACGGTTACAGGATAGGCGGAGACGAGTTCGTCATCCTTTGCCGCAAGACCTCGGAAGCGGAAACTGCGGAACTGATAAAGCGCATCGAGCACAACGTCGGCGAGACAAAATATCACTGCGCTATCGGTTACAGCTATTCTGCCGACGGTAAAAAGTCGGTCGACGATATGCTGAAGGAGTCGGACGTGATGATGTACGATGCGAAAGCGCGCTATTATAGAGAAAACGGAATAGAAAGACGAAAGAGAGCGCGGGAAAACTGACGATAAAGAAATAAAACCGCCTCAAGGCCGCTCCTTTCGCCTTGATGGCACCCGTAACACATAATAGCGCAAGCGCGGAGCATTCCGCGCTTGCGCTTTTATGTTTGTTGCGGCAGTCGCCGCGGTGGAGTATCAGTCGATGACAGTTACCGTGAGCTTGTCGGGAAGCGCCTCGTTAGAAATGAAAGCTACGGGGATATCCATAAGAGCGTCGCGCGAGAGATCGGCGCAAGCGCCTCCGAAGTCGATCCTTCGCTCTCCTTCCCCTCTGTCCTCGTATACGAGAGTTAGGTCGCAGTTTTTGATCTTCAAGCTGATCTTTCCGCTCTTCGCCGGAAAATACTTCGGCGTCTGGATGCGGATGCCGTCAAGCGTCGGATAAATACCGAATCCGTATCTTACCATTTCTTTTATCAGTACGCATCCCGAGCCGGTGTGCCAGTCGCTGAGCGACTCGCCGTCGATCCCGTATTCCCCGTTTTCGCAGTACGAGTTAGGCATAACGAACGAGGTGAGCGTTGCGTTCGGATGGGTTATGACGATCGACTTTTCGATCTCCTCCCACGCGCGGCGGCTCTCGCCGAGTTCAAACAGCGCCATCGTTCCGAAAAGACTGCAATGGACGTATGCGCAAGCGTTCTCGTAGGTGCCGGGAAGGATCTCTTTTATTCTGCCGACGCCCTCTGACTTCGTCGAGAAGGGAACGTCGAAGGTCTTGAGTCCGTACTTCGACGAAACGGCGTCGACGCACTCCGTGATCTCGCGTTTAAGCGAGGGATCGCGCTTTATATATCCGCTAATCGCCCAGAAAGAGTTCGGCGTCATGCTGTGACGGTCAAAGCCGTCGGGATCGCAAAACGAGCCGACCTTGTAGGAGACCTTGTCCCCCCATCCGTGGATGATACGCCGTCTGCCGTCCGACGCGATGTCGATCGCGTACTTATCGAGCCCGCGCTCGATTTTATCTATCGCCGCGCGGTATTCCCCGATAAGATCGTCGTATCCGCCGAGCGCGCTTAAGATCTCTATCATTTCATAGAGATTCTGTCTGAACTGCAAGGTCGCCATGACCGTGACTCCGCTTCCGAAGCGGCGTCCTTCGTCCGACGTTGCTCCGAGGCCGTCGACGGCGTCGTTCCAGTCTCCGAACAGAACGCGAAGACATCCGGTATACTCGTCGTCAATATTCGAGAGAAGAAAACTTGTGATCCTTATAAGGTGCTCAAGCACGGTCGTGCGCTCTCCGGTGAAATGAGCGTCGCACCATTCCGCGTCCGGCGCCTCTATGTAATTGCATATCTCGTCGAGCACGGAAAAGTCACCGGTGTACGAAAGGTATGTATAAAACGTCGATATGATCCACACGCCCTGGTCGATATACATTTCAAGGTCTACCGGGAAGGGATCGTTATCGTTTTTGGGGAAAGTGAACATTCTCGGCGGGCGTCCGTTTGACATGATGAAATTGAGCGGGTATACCATCTTTTCGCGGGAGAGTTCCTTCTGCCACATAAGCGCGCCTTCAAGCTGCTGATACACGTCTCTTATGCCGAGGTACATACCGCCGTAATTCTTTCCGTGAGCGCAGAACGACGTCTGCTTCTGAACGCACCTGAGAAACTTGCCGAAAACGTCCGCGTCAAGCGAGAGCGTCTTCCATTCTCCGAACTCCATTGAGAGTTTATCGTAATCGGACGATTCCGCCGCGGCGGAGCGCGCAAGGTACGCGTCAAGGGATCCGTCATCCGCAGCGCTGTCGCTCCGTCTTACAGCGTCCTCTTCCGAATGATGTACGGATATATCGTATTCTTCGGTCACGCCGCCGTGCGCCGGAAGCGTGTACCTTATTACTTCCGCTGCGACCGGAAGGTCCGTCGTCGACGTTGCGGAATACTGCTTCACTATTCTGCCGAGCTTCAAGGATGAGGCGTTCTCAAGCGTTCTGCCGGATGCGCCCATGAACGACTGACGCGACGTCGTGTAAGTCGCCTCGTCCGGGGCGGCGCCGCGCCGCGCTCTGTTGATGAGAAGGACGTCCTCCGAGCGGTTTATGCTTTTCAGAATAAACGAGCCGTTATCGAGGCGTCTTCCGTACTTCGTCATCTTCTGCCAGTACGTCTCGCTCTCGGCAAAGCGAAGCAGCGCCTCCATGAATGAGGCAAGATAGATCTCCGATTCTCCGTCCGTCTTATTGTAAGCGGAAAGACTTATGCGTATATGCTTTTCTCCGTCGACGGCGATGCGAAGAGCGAAAACGGTATTCTCCGTCTCGGCGATGCAGTATGCGCACTTAAGCGTATAAACGATGTATCGCTCCACACCCTCTTCGAAGAGCTGACGCGCAGCTCCCGTCACCGACACGGGGAAATACTCGCCCTCACGTTTTATTCCGCCGAAGAACGCGACGTGAGGTCCTTCGCCGAAATTCGATTGACGGAATATCGTGAACGCGCTCTCGCACGCGTCGATATAGCCGTTTGAACGAAGCCAGACCACAAGCCCGTCTTCCATGTACGGATACCTGCCGACACCGTGTTCTCTGTCGAGGCAAAGCACTTCGTCTTTGCCCAGAAAACACGCGTTGCCGGGGAGTTCCCCGGCACGCGTGCGAGCTATTTTAATTCTTTTGAGCAGATCAAAAACAAACTCTTTGTCCATAAGTAATGACCCCGGCAAAGCGCGCTGAGTTAAAGCGCGCATTCCTTCAATAATTTCTTGTTTTCATACATTTTTGCGTCCGCGCGCACGAAAACGTCGGAGACGCAGTTGTCGTTCAGATATTTTGACATACCCGCGGCGACAACGACCGCTCTCATTCTCGCATTTCTCTTGCTTCTCTCTTCAAACGTCGCGACAAGCGCGTCTATGTTGTCGTAGTCGTGCCCTTCTGCGATCACGGCGAATTCGTCGCCGCCGACCCTGTAAACAGGGCTGTGCTTGAAGATGTTGCAGATCATATTGCTTGCTCTCTTGATAAGAAGATCTCCCATCTGGTGTCCTTCGGTATCGTTGACATGCTTGAGATTGTTCACGTCAAATACGCATATCGCGAACTTAAGACTTGGCTCTGCGTTTATTCTCGCGTTCAGCTTCGCTTCCGCTTCCGCGTAAGCCTGCTTGTTTTTAATTCCGGTGAGGGCGTCGAGCAGCGCCTTGTTCCTCTCTACGGAAATGTCGTGCTCATACTTCTGCTCGCGTTTAACGCGCGTATCGACGTTAACTACTCCGACAATAAGCTCCCTGCCGCCTTTCTCGTCAACAAGCGCCGCTTTAAGGCTCACGTATACGGGAACGCCTCCGATAAGCAGTCTGTAGTCGTATACGAAGATTCCGTTCTTTTCGATCTCGGCGATCATCTTCTCGCCGTTGAGCGCTTTCTGCAGTCCCTCAACGTCTTCGGGATGAACGACGCGCGTTATCTCGGCCTTCGACTCATTGAAGAAATCCGCGCCGGTCTTTGCAAGTCCGAGTCCTTCATAATCTTTGGTCGAGCTGTACTCGGTATAGCTTCCCGTCTGCGGATCGACCGCGTAAATACATATAAAGTCGCCGGACAGCGCCATGATCCTCGCGTACGTGATGCGCTCTTCTCTAGCTCTCTCCGCTTCTTCCTGAGACCTCATCTGAGCGTCAACGTCGCTGACTCCGACGACGATATGATCGGCGTCGTTCTCCATGCGCGTGATCTTCATATTGGCGTAGATCGGCTCGCCGCCGTCGGGAATAAATCTGTAAGTATAAGCGAACTTGCCCGTTTCGTCTATCGCTTTCAGGATATTCTCTTTTGTGAATACGTCAAGGAACGCCTGAAGATCGTCTTTGTATATGATCTCCATGGCTTTTTTGCGGCTCGTTACGAAGAAATCTTCGCCGGTCTCTTTTTCCGACAGCTCGTGGCTTGAGACCTCGGAACCGAATTCCGTGTATTTATTCGTTTTCAGGTCGACGTAATAAAGATACGAATAGTCGGAAGACAGAGCCATCGCGATGTTGGAATATGTGACGTTCTCGCTGAGTACCTTTTCGTACGCTTCTTTAGTCTTCTCGCTTTCCTTCTTCGTTTCGACGACTTCTGTTATATCAAGGCACATGCCGAGCAGGCATTTTCTACCCGTCGTATCTATAAACTTGAATTTGGTGGTCTTAAACTGTTTCGGGTTGCCAGCGGCATCCGCAACGTTTTCGATGAACGTGCAGGGAGTGTCGGACTCGACAGCCTTTTTATCGTCCTTGACGAAATGATCCGCGGTTTCCTTATCGAAAATATCGTGATCGGTAAGTCCGACGACTTCTTCCGGACTGTTTTTGCACGCGTATTCCGCGAAGAGGTGGTTGCAGGCAAGATACTCTCCCGTTTCAACGCTCTTTGAGAAAACGAGGGACGGCATATTTTCAAGCAGCGACGCGACCGAGCTCTTGAGAGACGCGATCCTCTCGGCGTCGCGCGCGCGCTCCTCGAGCCTTACGTTCTCCGATTCCGCCTGCTGCGCACGCATCTGCGCCGTCAGCGTCTTTTCGGCGTTCGAACTGAGGTCGTTTGCCATCTTGTCGATAGCGATCGCCAGCGCCTTGAACTCGTTGTCGGTCTTTAACTCGGGCATCTCGAATTTCAGCGACCCGAGGTCGCCCTCTACATGGCTCTTTTCCGCGATGTTGTGAGTGCTGTTTTCGA
>JAFXNX010000109.1 GCA_017529175.1 Clostridia bacterium | reverse complement strand
TTCAAAGAGAAGGTACTGACCCCTTTCCTTGCAGTAAAGTGCGACCTCTTTTATAGCTTCCACTATCGCGGGATATTCCGGGTCCCCCGGAAATTCGGGCAGAAATCCCATGTGAGTGATGACTTTATTAACGCCGAGAGCCGCGGCGAAATCGGACCCGACTTTGAGGTCGGCGATCCGCTCTTTGCGGTATTCTTTCGGAACGAGCCCGAGCGTCGTCGGGCCTTCCGTGAAGTTCCACACCTTCGGGCCGGACCAGCCGCGCCACACTCCCGTTATCGTTATCCCGCACTCGGAAGCTTTCTTTTTCACCTTCTCTGCAAGTTCCGCGGTGAGGAACGAGGAGTCGTCCCAGGCGTTGAACTGACAGTGAGAAATGCCGAAATCATTCAGCTGTTCGAATTCATGTTCGTAATTGGCAAGAGGTACTATCACGCCGATATCCATACCAAAACCCCCGTCGTTTTCATTTTTACAGTATGATTATACCATCTCGGGAGAGCTATTTCAATAGTATTTTTGAGCGCGTGCCGTATTTTGGTAATAAATATGTTGACTTTTTTATATCGCGTGTGCTACAATTATAATATAAAAGTATTTTTTCGGAGGTCCTATGAAAAAATTTGCATCGATCGCGCTTTGCCTTTGTATCGCGCTGCTGATGGTGACCCCGTTTTTCTCTGTTGCCGAAGGCGCATACACATCGCCGACGATCACGGTCAGCGACGCGTCCGTCGACTCGGGCGCCGCAAGCGCGTCATTTGACGTTACGATATTCAATAATCCCGGACTGTGGTCCGTCCAGTTCCTTTTCGTTTACGACAGCGCAATGTCGTTCCGTTCTTTTGAAAACGGTCAGGTTTTCCCGTCGTCCGATCTGACCTTCTCTCCCGCTGAGGAGTCGCAGATAAGAGACGTAAACGTTGCATCCGCCTTCGGGCTCACCGGCTTCAAGGACGCCGAGCGCGTGTTCAGAAAACAGGGCGTTTCGTACGTGAACAAAAAGATGACGATCTATCAGTTCGACACCTCATCCCTTATCAACAACACGGCGAACGGCAAGGTCTTTACGATCACGCTGAACACCGCGTCGCTGTCCGACGGAATATATGATATCTGCCTCGTTTACACTCCGGACAACACGATCAACAAGGATTTTGAAAACGTGAACTTCAACGTGGTCCACGGAAGACTCAGAGTCGGAGACGTTCCGATGTGCGTTCACGATTACGCCGCCGTCGTCACAGCTCCCACGTGTACGGCGCAGGGCTTCACGACGTATACCTGCGTTCACTGCGGCGAGAGCTATACAGCGGACGAGACTCCCGCGCTCGGCCATGATTTCAGCGATACGTTTTCGATCGATACTCAGCCGACAAAGAGCGCGCCGGGGTCTAAGTCGATGCACTGCGCGAGATGCGACGCCGTAACAAATACGACGCAAGTCGTATACAAGACGGGAGATATCGACGGAGACGGTGTCGTCAACCTTTATGACATCCAGCAGATCAAGGCGTATATTGCCGGAATGGTCGGGGTCGATCAGACGGTGACGGTGAACTCCGATATGAACTCCGACAACGTGGTGAATCTTATGGATATCGCTTTACTGAAAGCGTATATCGCGGGATGATATAAGGTTTGAGTCAGACTGAATTTCAATTAATAAATTTCAATTAATATAAGGATGGTATCAAAATGAGCAGTAAATTTACCAGGATCATTTATCCGGCGATAGCTCTTGTTATTATACTTGTACTTCTGTTCGTCCCGGTGGCAAGCTTCGGCGACGGACTTGCCCCGAGCGGCGATTACAAAGTCCCGTTCTTCGATGCGGTCGATTTCTTCTTCGACAACGCCGGGGAAGTTCTTCAAGAGCCTGTTGCGTTCTTCCCGGTAGTCGTGCTGATGTTCTTTGCGATCATCTGTATTTTCCACTTCATCATGGGCGCGACCGGATCGAGATCGGCGTTCCTCGCGTCGTCCATTATCTGCACGGTACTATGGTTTGCTCCGATCGGACTTTTCCTTACGAAATCAAGCGAACTTCAGTATCTGTTCGATGCCGATAACGGCGCTTATGCGATAGGTATGTATATCATACTCGCTCTGTTCATTTCCTCGGTCATCGTCGCGGCGATAACGAAACGCGCTCCCGCGCGTAACGCGATCCCTCCGTACGGGAATCCTGCGTATACTCCTTACGGTGCTCCCTATCAGCCGCAGCAGCCGTATCAGGCGCCCGCTCAACCTTACCAGGCGCCCGCTCAACCTTATCAGGCGCCCGCTCAACCCTATCAGCCGTCGTATCAGGCGCCCGAACAACCCGCCGAGCAGCAGTACGTCCCCGAGCAGCCCGCGCCTCAAAACGACGCGCCTTCTCAGACAAGGGGATTCTGCCCTTCCTGCGGCGCTCCGGTTGAAGGAAACTCTCCGTTCTGCGGAAACTGCGGAGCAAAGCTGTAAATTATCCTATATATAAAAACGCGGGGAAGCATCACGCTTCCCCGCGCTTTTTGCGCCTTGCGGCAAATATTTATCAGCCGCCGATACGCGCTATATCTTTTATTATTTCTCCGGCAATGATAAGCCCCGCGCAGGCGGGAACGAACGAAATGCTCGCCGGCGTCCGTTTGCCGTGTCCGTTGTCTTCGTCGGAAAGAGGACGCCTTGCTTCTTCTTTCGAGTAGACTACCTTGAGATGAGAGATGCCGAGAGATTTCAGCTCGCGGCGCATAACTCTTGCAAGAGGACATACGGACGTCTTCGAGATATCCGATACCTCGAAACGCGTCGGATCGAGCTTGTTTCCCGTTCCCATTGAAGAGATCACGGGAACGTTTTGCTCGTGACATTTTTTTATCAAAAGCAGTTTTGACGTCACAGTGTCTATCGCGTCGCAGACGTAGTCGAACATCGACAACTCGATCGCATCGCAAGTGTCCTTGTCATAGAACATATCGTACGCTTCGACTTCGCATTCGGGATTGATCGATTGGATGCGCTCCTTCTGGACTTCGGCTTTCGGTCTTCCGACCGTATCGACGGTCGCAATAAGCTGTCGGTTGAGGTTTGACGGCGCGACTTTATCCGCGTCGACGACGGCGATATGACCGACGCCGGCTCTGGCGAGCGCTTCCGCGACGTAAGAGCCCACGCCGCCGCATCCGAAAAGGATGACGCGGGCGCCGCGCAGCCGCGCAACGCCTTCGCCGCCTATCATCATTTCCGTTCTCGTATATATGTTTTCCATACGCTCCTCACTTAATGACGCCGCCGCAGACTATGACGTCTGCGTCATAAACGACGAGGGACTGTCCCGCGGCGGGCGCGAATACCGGCTCGTCAAAGAGCGCGGTTATCTCGTCTTCCCCCGAGCGGTAAACGATCGCCGGTTTCTCCGTCTTACCGTATCTTATCTTTGCCGTGAGTTTTTCAGGGTGAGGCAGGTCGTCCGCCGCCATGAACGATACGGAGTCCGCCTTGACCTCTCGCATCATAACGTCCTCTCTTTCTCCGAGAGTGACACGGTTTTGCTTTGCGTCCTTCGACACGACGAATACTTTTCTTCCGAGCGCGATACCGAGTCCGCTTCCCTGACCGGGGGTATAGCATATCTGCCCTTCGTTCTCTCCGAGGTATTCACCGTCGCGCCAGTAATATGAGCCGCGTTCGATCTGCCGTCCTCTGTAGCGCTCGATGAACGCTTTATAGTCGCCGTCGGGGATGAAGCATATATCCTGGCTCTCCGCGCTGTCGGCGCAGGGGAAGCCCGCGTCTCGCGCGATCTCTCGCACTTCGCTCTTTTTAAGCTCTCCCAGCGGGAATACTGTCTTTGAAAGCTGTTCCTGCGAGAGCTGCCAGAGGACGTAGCTCTGATCCTTTGCGAGATCGAGTCCCTTCTTTATCGCAAATCTTGAGCCGCACTTTTCCACTCTCGCATAGTGCCCGGTCGCGACCGCGCCGTCTTTCGCGGCGGAGAAAAGAAACGGGAATTTTATCTTTTTATTGCAGACGACGCACGGATTCGGCGTCTTACCCGCCTCGTAGCAGGAGACGAAGTATTCTTCGACCTCGCGCCGGAATTCATCGCGCAGATCGAGCGTTATGTGCGAGATCCCCATAGCGGCGCAAAGAGACGCGGCGCCGTTTGCGGCATCGCGTGACTCCGTTACGACGTGAGTGACTCCCGTCACGTCATATTTGTCTTTTTTTAAAATATAAGCGGCGGCGCTGCTGTCAACTCCTCCGCTCATACCGATAAACACTTTTTTCATGATCGTTCGCTCTTATATGATTATTCTTTTGTAAGTTCGGCAAGACGGCGGGAATACTTTGCCGCGTAATCGAGAAACATTTCCCGCGTCAGGCCGTACGCAAGAGGTATCGTCGCGTCGGTTCCGTATGCGACAAGAGATATCCCGCAGTTTTCGGAAAAGTTTTTTCCCGTTCCGATCGCGCCTCCCGTTATGACTGAGAAAAGAGCGTTGATGACGCCTCCGTGAGTCACCGCGACGACGGCGTCGCCGTCCTCTTCGGCGCGGCAGATCGCATTTAGCGCGCGCCTCATCCTTTTTGCGGCGTCCGGCACCGATTCCGCGGGAACGAATCCTTTGGCGCGAAGCGCGCGCCGCTCGTCGGGAGTTGTGCCGGAAAGGGCTCCGTAGTCGCGCTCTGTCAGCTCGTCGAAAATCTCGGCGCGGTCCTTGCGTATCTCGCCGGTTATGTATTTTGCGGTGTCCTTCGCTCTGCCGAGCGGGGAAGTGCAGACCTTGTCTATCTCAAGTCCGTACTTCATCGCTTCAAAGAGCGTTTCCCCGCACTCCTTCGCCTGAAGCGCGCCGCGATCGTTAAGCGGCACGGCCTCTCTTCCCTGGAGGCGCATTACGGTGTTCCAGTCGGTCTGTCCGTGACGGATCAGCAGAACGAGGCGTCTTTTCTCCGATACAAGATGCGCCGCCCCGTCCGGCGGGCAGAGTACGACGGGAGTTTTCGTTATTATATTGTCAGCCATAACACGACCCTCCTATTCCCGCCGCAGCAAAATATCTTTATATATTGAATTATATATTATTTTGTGCAAAAAAGCAACAAAGAAGATGTATTTTTGCAACAAATAACTATGGCAATATGAGACGAATTATAGTATAATCATATCGAATGGTAAATTTTTAAATAATAATATATCAAAGGAGACTGAAAATGAAATTCGGTACACTTTACGCTTATTGGACGCGCGACTGGGAAGCTGATTACTTCAAGATCGCCGACAAGTGCAAGAAGGCGGGTTTTGACGTTATCGAGATAGGCGGCGGACACCTTCTCGATATGAGCGACGCGGAGATAGAGCGTCTTCGCGACTACTGCCGCGACCTCGGACTTACCATCTCCTGCAATATCGGACCGCCGAAGGGCTGCGATATTTCTTCGAGTGATCCCGAGAAATGGAAAAACGGGGTCAAATGGGTGACCGATATCCTTCATCAGATGGTCAAGATCGGCTCGAAGGTGCTGATCGGCGCGTTCTACAACTGCTGGCCGAACACGAATGTTGACGGAAGCAAGGAAGAGATGTGGGAGCGCTCCGTCAAGGGTATGAAGGAGATCGCGTCCTGCGCTGACGAGCTCGGCATCATGCTTTGCCTCGAGGTGCTCAACAGATTCGAATCTCCCCTTCTCAACGACTGCGAAGAGGGTATCAAATACTGCCGCGAGGTGGATCACCCGAGCTGCAAGCTGCTTCTCGACACGTTCCACATGAATATCGAAGAGGACGACCTTCCCGCGGCTATCCGCAAGGCGGGAGACCTTCTCGGACACGTTCACGTGGGCGAGGCAAACCGCAAGCTGCCCGGAATGGGACATCTTCCGTGGGCTGAAATGGGCAAGGCGCTTCGCGACATCGGCTTTGACGGATGCGTCGTTATGGAGCCGTTCATGAAGCCGGGCGGCGCCGTTGCAAGAGACATAAAAGTATACCGCGACCTCTCGGGCGACGCGGACGAAGAGACGATGGACAAGATGATCGCAGACAGTCTCGTGTTCTTAAAGAAGAATTTCGTCGGTTGATCTTCGGAGGATATTATGGCAGACATAATCACAATGGGCGAGATAATCGTCGAGATAATGAGAACTACGGTCGACGAACCGCTCGACCGCGCAGGAACTTTCAGAGGTCCTTTCCCGAGCGGAGCTCCCGCGATATTCATTGATACCGCGGCGCGTCTCGGACACACTGCAAAGATCATCGGCGGCGTCGGAGACGACGATTTCGGACGCTGCCTTCTCACAAGACTTTCGGGCGACGGCGTCGACACGTCCGACGTTCTGATAAACGACCGCATATCCACCGGATGCGCGTTCGTCACGTATTTCGCGGACGGCTCGCGCAAGTTCATTTTCCACATCGGAAACACCCCCGCGGTACTCGCGCCGGCACCCGCGCCTGAAAAGCTCGCGGGAGCAAAATATTTCCACGTC
>JAFXNX010000108.1 GCA_017529175.1 Clostridia bacterium | reverse complement strand
GTTTCGTCGGCCGACGCTTTAATGGTAACACACGCCGGACGCGCCGTCAATCAACCGGTTATTGAAACGCCGCGGCAGGTCCCTGTTCTTCGCTTCAACCGGCGATTGAAAACCGAACGGACGGTATCGAAATAATGTAGGGTCTAAGAAAAAACTCTCACCGCCGGTGAGAGAAACGGATCATTCACAGTCAAACGGGGCGGGGGACTCCCCCCCCCGCCTCACGTTATTTCACAAAAAAGAAAAAAATAAGCCCCGCCGCCGCGACCGCCGCGACGATACCGAAAACCGCCCATCCGACGTAAGACTTTATCTTCGGTGCTTGATTCCAACCGGGCGTCGGACGTTGTACGGCGACGTACGCCGCACGCTGAGCGGCGACGGACGCAGGCACTCTTTTTCGGGCGGATGCCGCAGACCTCATCCGGCGCGCGCGGGCGAGAATATCGTTTCCGCTCATCAACTCGTTGTAAAACCGTTTCAGATCGTCGTAATCCTCTTCATCGCATTCGGACGCGCCGGGATCATGTACTATCGTGTTGCGAAGCCAACGCAGACGCTTCAGCGTTTTATACTTCGCGTCCCAGTCCGGCGGGCGCGACGCCATGGAATAACGGTCACGCGCCATTGTTTCAACGTAAGCGCTTACGCCGAATACTTCTTCCCCGCGGTCGTTGAATAAACGTTCGCTTCGGAAGATATCCTTGCAAACGGAGTCGACGGATTTGTAGAGGTCGATATATTTTGATTCTATGTTACGCATATGGATTCCTCAACGTTTTTGATTTGGGAATAGTTGACCGTATATCTCATTAACAGTTTCGACGTAAACAATGAATGAGGGGTGGTCGTTATCTTGTATGGAAAGATAATCGTTTTTCAGTTCAACATATCTTTCGCGAACGAGGTTCCATTTTCCGGCTTTCTTTATTCTGTCAGCTTTCTCTTTGACGTTATGAGAATCCGGTATTTCATTCCATACGTATTGACCCTGAATACCTTTGAAATACCATTGCTTATTATTGACCAATCTGCAAAGAGTACCGTTTCTGTTTCGCCTTATCAATGCAACGTCAAATTTGAATGCAACGTTTTCATTAAAAGAGAACAAAAGAACTGTCAAGGCAACCGTTGAATTTTGAGATCGCGCAAAACTCATGGGTCCGCTTGCTCTGTCAAGATATACACGTACTGTTTCCTTGAGTTTTCTCGGATTGTCCCAATACTCATCAGGCGCTTTGATTATAACAAGATTATAATCCAAATCAAAATGGCCGTTTCCGTTCCGGGTAACCAAATTCCGCGCGCCGCTTCCGATGAGAGTAAACTGAGCTATGATGCTTTTTTCATCTTTCAGCATTTTACAAACTTTTGTCAGAATTTCGGCGCATTTTTTCCGATAGGGTCTGTACTCTGATTCATAGACGAGTTCGAACATATAGTAATTCCTTTCTTCGCCCATGCCGCCCATTCAACGTTTTCGTTAAATCGTTGTATTATACTTGAAGAGAATGAGGTTGTCAAGGGGGGTAAAATAGTTTTCCGTATTTCTTTCGGTTCTGCCCGCTGCGCGGGGAGCGGGACAAAAACTCTGATACTCAAAATGAAGGTTACTGCAACTCAAGTTCGCCGCGCCTTTGGCGCGGGGGACTTGATTCTCGCGCCCGCGAGTCATCCTTTCGCAAAATACGAAAGGATGACGGGCGCTCGGTCAGGGCTCGGCTGAAGAGATACAGTTTCTTCCGGAGTTTTGCGCTTCATGCGCAAAACTCGAGCGGACAGCAGTATCGAACGATTACGGAAAAGTTTATCTGTCCGCAACCCCCGGACTGTCATTCAAATCTGAAAATAACTCAAATTGAAGTTTCATCCGCTTTTTGCCGTACCTTCGGTACGGACGGGACTTGTTCTCGGTCGCGCGGGTCAGCATTTCGCAAAATACGAAATGCTGACGCTCCCTCGGTCACGCCGCGGGCAAACAGTCCCCCGGACTGTTTGCTTACACGCGGCGCCTTCAAGTCCCGTGTTCAATTTCTCGCATAGAAAAAGGGCACTTCTTCGAGTGCCCTTTTTCTATGCGAGAAACGGGACTTGAACCCGTACGGTGTGAACCACACGCCCCTCAAACGTGCGCGTCTGCCAGTTCCGCCACTCTCGCATTGCCCCCGGTTTCCCGTCGGCAAAGTGTATTATACTATAACCACGTCCTTTTGTCAACAACAAATTGAGAATTTTTTTGCCCGTCCGGAGCCGTCCGGTCCGGGGCGAAAAAAGGCTCGAAAATACTCGCTCCGCGTTGACTTGATCCCCCCGTATAGTGTATAATATCTAATATAATGGAGTAATATGTGGAATCGCGAAAGGAGGATATCTCATGGCGGCAGAATCACGTCGTTTCCGCGATCCCGAAGAGGTCTCCTCCGAGCTTGAGACCGCCCGGGAAATAAAAGAAGGCTTCGCTTCGCGCGGCCTTGTCGGCGAGCGCGCGCCGGGGTATTTCATCCGTACCTTCGGCTGTCAGCAGAACGAGGCGGACAGCGAACGGCTCGCCGGTCTCTGCGAGGCGATGGGGTACTCTCCCGTCCCCGTCCCCGAGGCGGCGAAGCTGATCCTCGTTAACACCTGCGCGATCCGCGAGCACGCCGAGAAAAAGGCGCTCTCGATAATCGGCTCGTTCAAGCACGTAAAGGACGCCGATCCCGACGTCGTCATAGGCGTCGGCGGCTGTATGGCGGCGGAGGAACACCGCGCGAACACGCTCAAGATGAGTTACCCTTACGTCGATTTTGTGTTCGAGCCCGCTTCCGCCTATTCCCTCCCCTCCCTCGTGAAGGACGCGGCGCGGGGCCGCCGCAGATTCGTCCGCGAGAGCGGAGACGCGATCGCCGAGGGGATCCCGACCGTAAGGGAAAGCTCCCACTCCGTATGGCTCTCCGTGATGTACGGCTGCAACAACTTCTGCTCTTACTGCATCGTCCCCTACGTCAGAGGACGCGAGCGGAGCCGCAGACCGGACGATATAATCGAGGAAGCGAAGCGCCTCGTCGACGGAGGCGCGAAAAACATAACGCTTCTCGGTCAGAACGTGAACTCCTACGGAAAGGACTCGGACGGCTGCTGCGATATCGCCGAGCTGATGCGCCGCATCTGCCGGATCGACGGCGACTTCGAGCTCCGCTTCATGACGAGCCATCCGAAGGACGCCTCGGACGAGCTGATCGACGCTATCGCCGAGGAGCCGAAGATCGTCAAGCACTTCCACCTTCCGGTGCAGTCGGGCTCCGACAGGATTTTGAAACTGATGAACCGACACTACGACAGAGAGCGGTATCTCTCCGTCGTGGACAAGCTCCGCGCGCGCGTCCCGGACGTGACGCTGACCTCCGATATCATCGTCGGGTTCCCCGGAGAGGAGGAAGAGGATTTTCTCGACACGCTCGACCTGATGCGCC
>JAFXNX010000107.1 GCA_017529175.1 Clostridia bacterium | reverse complement strand
GTTCTATGCTTCGTATTCCTGTTTGTATGCACAACGTGCCGGACGAAAAGATCTTCCGTCCTGCCGCTTGGAACGCGTTTGGTATGGATAAAGAAGGCGCAGACTATCGCGCTTGCGCCGCTTACGGCCCGCTTTTCAAAAAATAAATAGAACCGAGCAGGGGAGCTTTTCGAGGAAAGCTCCCCTGCACCCCGCAAAAGCTTCTATCAGGAGCCGCGAACTCAGTTCGCGGCTCTGCTTTTTTAGCTCACCGAAGGTGAATTTAGCTATGCAAAGCATAATTTAGCTGATGACAGGTCAATTTAGCTCGCACGCTTACGCGGGCGAATTTAGCTGCCGCGTACAGCGCGGCAAAGAGATCCCTTTGACACGAGTGCTATACGAGAATAGTGAATAGAGCGAAGGCAGTCTTCTTCTTTTTTTAATAAATAATTGACTTTCTCTGTAAAATAATGTATACTGTACTTACCACACGAATCGAATATTACCAACGTGCCTCATTTTTGTTTTTCGGCAAAAATGCGGGTTTTTGTGGCGCGTTGGCATCATAAAATTCGATTCGTGTGGTAGCAAATCGAGCCCCGCGTTTTTCAGTGTGGGGTCTCGGCTCCACACTTTTTTGATTTTCAGGAGGAAGTCGGAATGAAAAGAACACTCAGTTGTATTTTGACGTTATTAATAATATTCGGTACTATTATTGGAATGACAGTATCGGTTTCTGCTGATACAGAGTTGGTTACATATTTAAAAAGCCTGATTGGTTCAGAAGCAAAAGAATGGGGAGGAGGCTCGGGAACACAGTGCGTCGAATTGCCAAAGTATTATGTAGAAGAATATTTCGGAGTCGCAACAAAGAAACGGTAGTCGGTGTCAAAGTGCACTATTGACGAAAGAGGAGCGCCGGATTCAGGAAATTCAGACAGCGTATTTATGCGTCTTGTGATCTCAAAAATCGTATTGTCGGCGGCAGTTTTGCTGCACAACTCTTCTTCGATATACTTCTTTGTCTGCTTCAAATCATTAAGCGCTTCCGGAGAATATTTGATCTCAGCCATTTTTAACTCCGAGTTCGCGTTCGACGTCGGAAGCGTCGATCCATCCCTTTTCGTTTCCGGAACGATCGCCGCTTGAAAGTTCTTCCATAAGCTTTATGACAGCTCTGGTTTTTTCGTATTCTTCAATATCAAGAATGGCATATCTTCCTCTTCCGTTTTTCGTTAGAAAAACAGGTTCGCCGACTGCGATATCCCTCAGGACCTCATTATAATTCCTTAAATCAGATACAGGTTTTATGTTCGGCATTATTATGGCTCCTTTCGTTTTGCTGTTATTATTATATCATAATTTTTCGTAAAATACAACAGCAAAATAAACGAAAAAGCAGTCGGAGGGAGAGGCAACATAAAGAAGAAACAAACCCACTCTGACATCTTTCGATTACAGAAAGTGTCATAGTGGGTTATTTTCTTTCAGCTTGTTCTACCCACTCCGACATTAAGAATGATTTTGAAAACGGCTAAATTGCTCGCAGCCGCTCGCAGCTAAATTGAAGTCTTGCGACTTCAGCTAAATTATATTCTCCCGATTCAGCTCGCCGCATGCGAATTTAGCTGCGGTGTACTTCCTTATGAAGTAAACCGCGAGGGACTGCTATTTCATAAGTTTCATTTATTCTCCGATTTATCCGGAATATACTCCGCTATATCTTCGATCCTGCAGTCGAGGGCGGAACAAAGACGGTCGAGCGTTTTTGTTTCGACGTTCTCGTTTGCCCCCAGACGTCTGACCGTTTTGCTGTCGATGCCGCATTCTTCGCGCAGTTTATAAGTCGATATTCCTTTTTCTTTCATAGTGATCCAAAGCTTATCGAAAACTATCATAACACCCTCCCCTTGACAATTCATATTATGGGGATTATAATCCTAATTATTAAGGGGATATAATCCCCATATGCGAGGCGGTTTATATGACTTGCTGTTTTACAGGGCACAGACCCGAAAAACTCGAATACCCGGACGATAAGATAAAAGAATTATTGAGGGGCGAAATTAAAAAAACGCTTGATATCGGTTATACTTCGTTTATTTCGGGAATGGCGAGAGGGACTGATATATGGGCGGCTCAGATCGTGGCGGAAATAAAAAAAGATCGGGGCAGCATACGGCTGATTTGCGCCGTGCCGTATCCGGGCGTTCAGAAAAAATGGGGAAAGGAATGGAGAGCGGCATTTGATATGGTGGTTGAATGCGCCGATGAAGTCATCTTTATTTCGGAATCATCCAGTATCGGTTGTTTTCAGAAGAGAAACGAGTGGATGGTAGACCATTCGGACAGACTTATCGCGGTATTCTCCGGCGCCAAGGGAGGAACTTATAATACGGTACTGTATGCGACGCGAAAAGGAAAGAAAGTTATCAACATTATTTGATTTTTGCTTTTCATTTCGGGTTTACAAAGGGATGTGTCCCTTTGGCGTGCACAAGGCGGGGCCTCGCAACGATCTTGTCTCTATATAAATAAAAATAAAATAACTATTGACAATCCGGAATTATTGTGTTATACTTACATCACCTCGTTTGGAGGGTTCTTTTTTTGCGCGCCGTAATCGCGGGGAAGAGCCGTCATTGAGGGAGGTACATTATTCACAGGGTAGTAACCCTGAATTTCACAGGAGGTGCCGATCTATGAGAGTAAAGATCACTCTCGCATGCAGTGAGTGTAAGCAAAGAAATTACGACACGATGAAGAACAAGAAAAACGATCCCGACAGACTTGAGATGAACAAGTACTGCCGCTTCTGCCGTAAGCACACCCTGCACAGAGAAACAAAGTAAAGTGAAGGAGAGAAGAAATGGCTGAAAAAGAAGTAAAGGAAGCTCCGAAGAAGGAAGCTCCGAAGAAAGAAAAGAAGCCCTCGATTTTCTCCAGATTCGGCGCGTGGCTCAAGAGCTGCAAGTCCGAAATGAAAAAGGTCGTTTGGGCGAGCTGGTCCTCGGTAAAGAGCAACACACTTATGGTGCTTGCATGTATCGTGGTCGTCAGCGCCGTTATCGGTCTTGTCGACTATCTGTTCTCACAGGGATTCACGATCCTCGGAAAACTGATCTGAACGGACAAGCGTAACGATGAGCGATATTAATGAAATGAATCTCGGCCCGAGATGGTATGTAGTCCATACTTACTCCGGATATGAGAACAAGGTCAAAACGAATCTTGAAAAAATCATCGAAAACCGTCATCTGGAACATCTTATATACGAGGTGTTCATCCCTACGGAAACGATAGTGGAGCAGAAAGGCGACGAGGAGAAGATAACTGAAAGCAAGCTTTTCCCGTCATACGTTCTCGTCAAGATGACAATGACCGATGAGAGCTGGCACGTCGTAAGAAATATCACCGGCGTGACGGGCTTTGTCGGTCCCGGAAGCCGTCCCGTCCCGCTGACCGAAGAAGAGGTCGCTGCCCTTATTACGGAAGAGCACGTTGCCGAAGCCGAAAAGCTCAAGGTCGGGGATCGCGTCGCTATCATCGGCGGTCTTTTCGCGGCGTTCAATTACGTCGGAGAACTGTCCGAGATATCTGAAAACGGAGAAGACGCAACGGTTATGGTTTCGACGCCCGGTCGTGTTATGCCTGTAAAGCTTAACATGAAGGACATCAAAAAAGTGGAAGACTGACGTCTTCCGGGGTTGGGGCTCCTCTTTAAAAGCCACCGTGGGAGGAAGAAAAATTTTTCAAATTCTTCCGTCATAAACCACACATGGAGGTATTTAAAACTATGGCAAAGAAAATAATCGGCTATATCAAACTTCAGCTTCCCGCCGCGAAGGCTACTCCTCAGCCTCCCGTCGGTCCGGCTCTCGGTCAGTATGGTCTTGCTATCCCGAACTTCACTAAAGAGTTCAACGAAAGAACGAAGAACGACATCGGTCTTATAATCCCCGTTGTCATCACAGTTTACGCTGACCGTTCTTTCTCGTTCATCACCAAGACTCCTCCCGCAGCCGTTCTTATCAAGAAGGCTTGCGGTATCGAGACCGCATCCGCAACTCCGAACAAGGTCAAAGTAGCTTCGATCACGAAGGATCAGATCAAAACGATCGCCGAAACAAAGATGAAGGACCTCAATGCAGGTTCTATCGAAGCAGCTATGAGCATGATCGCCGGCACAGCGCGCTCCATGGGCGTAACTGTCGAGGAATAAGGAGGAAGCGAAATGTTTAAGGGTAAGAAATATAAGGACAGCGTCAAGCTGATCGAAAAAGCAAAGCTTTATGATCCCGAAGAGGCGATAGGTCTCGTTTGCCAGACTTCGAAGGCAAAATTTGATGAAACAATAGAAATACACATCCGTCTCGGCGTTGACTCCCGCCACGCAGACCAGCAGGTCCGCGGCGCCGTAGTTCTTCCGAACGGAACGGGTAAAACAGTTCGCACGCTCGTTTTTGCAAAGGGCGACAAGGCGGACGCTGCCCGTGAAGCAGGCGCTGATTACGTCGGCGACGTAGATCTCGTTGACAAGATCCAGAAAGAAAACTGGTTTGAATTCGACGTCGTTATCGCATCTCCCGATATGATGGGTACGATCGGACGTCTCGGTAAGATCCTCGGTCCTAAGGGACTTATGCCTAACCCGAAGGCAGGTACGGTAACTCCCGACGTCGCTCGCGCTGTCGTTGAGGCTAAAGCCGGTAAGATTGAGTATCGTCTTGATAAGACGAACATCATCCACTGCCCGATCGGTAAAGCGTCCTTCGGTCCCGAGAAGTTGATGGAAAACTTCAACACTCTCGTCGGCGCGGTCATCAAGGCAAAGCCGGCGGCTGCTAAAGGTCAGTACATCAAGAGCTGCGTCATCGCGGCAACGATGGGCCCGGGCATCAGAGTAAACGGCTCGAAGCTTGCGTAAATTTGTTTTTCAGAGGAGACTGTGTCACGACACGGTCTCCTCTTGACTTTTTATTGAAAATTATGCGGGAGGGCGCGATGATCGGAAAAGGCGACAGAGTGACGCTCGACGTCATTGAGACGAATATTTTCGGATGCGGCGTGGCAAAGATCGACGATATGGTCGTATTCTGCCGCGGCGCCGTTTGCGGCGACGAGGTATCAGCCGTCATCACCGATGTAAAGAAAAACTTCGCCGAGGCAAAGGCGCTTGAAATCATAAAGCCATCGGAGCACAGGCGCTCCCCTTCCTGCCCGTACGCCGCGGAGTGCGGAGGGTGCGTGTTTGACGGAGTGACGCCGGAACACGAAAGAGAAGTGAAGAGGCGCGGGATCGAGGCGGCTTTCCGCCGCGAAAAGCAGAAGGTCAGGGTCTCTGCATTTTTCAGCGGCGAAGAGATCGGTTACAGAAACAAAGCCCTTTTTCATTTTGACAAAGACGGCAAATGCGGCTTTTATGCCGAGGGTACACGTGAGTTTGTCAGAATAGAAAAGTGCTTGTTATGCGACGGCAGGATAAACGAGATCAAAAAGACGGCGGAAGAGCTTATCGCGTCGGATGGCGGCATTGACCCTGCCGCTCTTACATATCTATATATAAGATATATGAAGGAAACGGACGAGTCGTTCGTCGTTCTGGGTTACAGGGGAGAGGGCGATCTTTCCCGTTTTGCAAACGCTCTTGTCAACGGCGGGCGCCGCGTTGCGGGAGTGTTTCGCGGACACAGCGAAGCGCCGGAATCGAAGGGTGAGCGCTTTGAACTTCTCGAGGGTGACGGGACTGTCACGGCGCGGGTTGCGGGAATTGATTTTGAAATATCTCCCGAGGCGTTCTTTCAGGTCAACAATGAAGGCGCCGAGGAACTTTGCCGCGCGGTATGCGATATGGCGAAGCTCAAGGACGGCGAGCGCGCGGCGGACATTTACTGCGGCGCGGGGCTTTTCGGGCTCGCTCTTGCAAAGCGGACTCGCGGCGCCGAGGTCTACGGGATCGAACTGCGTGACGCGGCGGTGCGCGGCGCCAACCGCGCCGCGGGCGCAAACGGGATCGAAAACGCGTTCTTTCTTCAAGGAGACAGTTCGGAACTCGCCGCAAAGGCCGGAGTTGACTCAGTTGACGTCGCGGTAGTCGACCCCCCGAGATCGGGACTTTCAAAAAAGACGGTGGACGAGCTCGTAAAGCTCTCGCCGGAGAGAATAATATACGTTTCATGCAATCCTTCGACTCTCGCAAGGGACGTCGCGTCTCTCGGAGAACACTACACCGTCTCCGACGTCCGCGGGGTAGATATGTTTCCGCGGACCAGGCATGTCGAGACAGTCGTGTTGGTGTCCCGAGGCGAAATAAACTCCTGACGGATTTTGCAATATGCCTGCGGCGCGATATGTCATGCCCGGACGCGGGCATACGCAAAGCAAAACAGTAAGACAGAAAAAACAATTGACAAATCATATTATCTACGGAGTATAACGGATTATGAAAATCAGACTTGAACCTGTAAATAAGAATAATCGCGAGGCGGTGCTTGCGCTTTCGGTGCGCGAAGACCAGCCTTTTGTAGCGTCTAATGAAGTATCGTTGCGACAGGCGGCGGAGGCAAATGCCGAAGAGCCCGGCGTGGCGCGTCCGTTCGCGATCTATGCGGATGACAGACTTGTGGGTTTCTGCATGTTCGCTTTCAGTCCCGATGAGGAGGAGCCGGACGACCGGTACTGGCTCTGGCGCTTTATGATCGATAAAAACGAGCAGGGCAAGGGCTACGGTCAGGCTGCGCTCAAAGAGATCATCAAGTATTTCAAAGACAACGGCGCGGATATGCTATATCTTTCCACCGAGCCGGAGAACGAACTTGGACTTCACGTATATCATAAGTTCGGTTTCCGCGAGACGGGCGTAATCACCGAAGACGAGGCGGTGTTGATGCGGACGCTTAAAGGTCCGAATAAACTGGTCAAGGATTTTTACGGCGTCAATGTGGACGAGCGTATGCGCATTAAGGGAAAGAAGGGGTACGGTGTGAGCATTGCGGTCTGCGACAGCGACGGCGATGTTCTGACCTACTGCTCCGGCAGCGGCAGATACGGCGAGTGCTTTCCGGTCAATCCCGATATGCTCTTCCAGGCGGGTTCCGTATCGAAACCCATGTTTGCTCTGACGCTTCTCAGATACGTTGACAAAGGGGTCATAGACCTCGATGCGGATATCTCGGGTATCATACCGGAATATACGAAGGTCCCGATAACTTTTACAGCGCTCCTCAGCCACACCGCGGGCTATAATCTGCACGGCTTCCCGGGTTACAGGGCGGATCACGAGCCGCTCTCGCTCGAGGATGTGCTGGACGGCAAAGGCAACACCCCGAAGCTTCGAAGGATCAGACCTTGCGGCAAACAGCAGATTTATTCCGGCGGCGGGATAACTCTGGCGGAACTCGCGTTCACGAGGATCACCGGAGTAACTTTGCGCGAGGCGTTCAGAAAAGAGGTCGCAGAGCCGCTCGGTCTTGTCCGTACCGGCTTTTTCCAACCGCTTGACGAGGACCGTGTCGCAAACGCCGCATTCGGAGCAAGACTTGGGCAAAAAGAAGACCCCGCCCACGGTTATCACTATTATCCAGAGCACGCCGCCGCGGGTCTTTGGACGACGCCTACGGAACTCGTAAAGGTAGGTCTTGCTCTTTCCGAAAGCTATCGCAAGGGCGGCTTACTCAAAAAGAAGACTGCAAGACGTATGATGACTCCGGTCATGGGCGAATACGGGCTTTGCCTCGACGTATGGGATTCGAAAGCGCGCGGCGACAGCGTTGCCGGTCACAGCGGAGAGAACTGGGGATTTTTGACGAGCTGGGTCTTCTCCCGTAAGAAAGATATCTGCGTCGCCGTGATGTATAACAACGTCACGGAGGCAGCCGACGAAGCGATGGAAGATATCGCCTGCGAGATCTACAAGAGCGCAAAAAAATAACGAAGTGACGCAGTATATATGACGAATGAAGAGCTGAAAGCGGTATGGAAAAGTGAAGAGGACTGCGCTTTTATAAAAGGTTGGGATTTTTCACATATCCGCGGGCGATATGAAGAAAAAGAACCTCCGTGGGATTACGGATCTATCATCCGCGGTTTCCTTGAGGACGATATGATGCTTCTTGACTGTGATACGGGAGGCGGCGAGTTTCTTCTCTCGCTTGAGCATCCGTATAACAACACCGCCGCGACAGAGGGATATCCGCCAAATGTTGCGCTCTGCAAGGAGCGGCTGCTGCCTCTCGGGATCGACTTGCGCGAATGTAAAGATGCGGCGCGTATCCCGTTCGCTGACGAGTCCTTCGATATCATCATCAACCGGCACGGCGACTTCGATCCGCCGGAGATAAAACGCCTGCTGAAGCCGGGCGGACTCTTCATAACTCAGCAGGTTGGCTCCGAGAATGACAGAGAACTTGTGGAAATAGTCCTTCCCGGGACCGAAAAGCCGTTTCCCCATGAGAATTTGACGGAGCAAAGTGAAAGGTTTACCGACACGGGTTTCGAGATCCTGCAATCTGATGAGGCATTTTGTCCGATCAGCTTCTACAACGTCGGCGCGTTTGTGTGGTTTGCAAGGATCATAGAATGGGAGTTTCCGGACTTTTCGGTCGAACGCTGCTTCTCCCGGCTTCTCCGACTGCAGGAAACGATAGAACGGGAAGGCGAAATATCGGGAACGACTCACAGGTATTTGATCGTCGCAAGGAAGAAGTGACGCTCAGATACCGGAATGCCGAAGCGCAAGGCGATAAGACCGGTTTTGAAAAATCAAGGTCACCGACGGTAATGGAAAATCATCGGCGACCGTTTGTTGAACAGCATGGAAAGAGGGGAATCAATATGGAAAAGCGCTCGTTAAAGGGCGGCGTTGACAATACGTCGGATACTCGTACAGAAAAGGGAAAAACCGTTTTCCAGGTCGCGCTTCTTCAATCGCTGGTGCAGGGTTACTATGACGGTATCGTAAAAGTCTGCGAGCTGAAGCGGCACGGCGACACGGGAATCGGCACGTTTGACGGCGTCAACGGAGAAATGATCGTTCTGGACGGCAAGGCATATCAGGCGCTCGGCGACGGCAGTGTGCGCGTAGCGGATGATAACGAAACAGTTCCGTTTTCGGTCGTGACGTTTTTTGATAAAGATTTTTCCCGCGATCTGCCCGAAACGGACGGCATCGGAAGTTTATATGACACGTTAACGAAAACCGTCGAAGAAAACGGAAAGAATCTGTTTTACGCGATCAGGATCAACGGGACGTTCAAGAGGATGAACGTGCGAAGCGTCATAAAGCAGAAAGCGCCTTACAAGAGCCTTGACAAAGCGCTTGAGACTGATCAGAGAGTATTCGGTTATGAAAACGTAACGGGAACGGTAGTGGCGCTGTATTGCCCGGATTATATGGGCGGGCTCAATGCGCCGGGCTGGCACTCGCATTTTATTTCGGATGACAGAACAAAGGGCGGTCATATACTTGATCTGTCTTTTGACTTTGCCGCGGCGGAGTTTGACGCGGTGCGGGGGTTTGAGATGTATTTGCCCGATTTCCCGGAGTTTCAGAAAATGGACTTGTCAAAAGACGTCAGCGACGCCGTCAGAAAAGTAGAAGCGAACGAGTGACGGCACAACAGGGTAATCTATTCCGTAAATTATTATAAATTGCTCTTGTTGCTATTTGATTTGTTGAATAATAAGCGAGGTATCATCATTGGCTTTAACAAACGATGAAAAAGAGAAATTAGCAAATGAATTATTTAAAGACTGCGCCCTCTTTGCTTCACAGTTTTTTGAATTGCCGAGACCGCTTGCCATTGGTATGGAAAACTATTCTGAACAAAGATTTCATCACCCGTTGACTACATCCGTAACGATCATCGATAAAGGTGAAATAATAATAATTTTCAATCGGGACTGGGTATATAAGAGTATAGAGGAACATGCAGATGATGTTCAGTTTTTTATACTTCATGAGCTGCGTCACAGTAATCAATTCATCCAGATAATTCAAGCGGAGCACGGAGAACAAACGGCGGAACCGGCAGAGGTCGTTATGCAGTGGAAGCAGAGTTTTAGCGGATATACACTAAATGAAGGCGACGAAGTTTCCCAACGCAAGAATCTGTCACAAGTAGTGGAGCAGGACGCTTATGCTTATGCATTCGCGCTGCATGATCTTCTTCACAGAAATGATATTAGATATGAGTATTTAACAAGTTTACCGCAAGAGGTGGCAGGATCTGCTTGCGTATTGGCAGAGCACTATAAAAGGACAAAGCCGGAATTGAAAAGATATATTGACGGGTACCGTATATATAATCCGGGAAGAAATGATCTGTGTCCTTGCGGCAGTGGGTTAAAATTTAAAAAATGTCATATCGGAAAAGGAATATACGATAAATAAATACAAAGATTCTTTTAGCAATAATACAAAATTTGCATTTATTATAGTTAATTCAGATCTCGAAAAGACAATAATAAGGATTTTTCTGTGACTTTGCCGTTTTAACGGATAGCAAATGAACGATAAGACTTTTGATTTGACCGAAAATATGATAAAATGAACACAGCCGATATAGGAAGGACAAATACGCTCATAAGACCGGCGACGTATTGAGGTATAAAATGGACGGGAAAAACATCGTTTTCTGTACGGACAGAGGAGAGTGGCGAAAATGGCTCTCGGAGCACTTTGAGACAGAGGATGAGGCGTGGTTCGTATTCCCGGCGCTCGCATCGGGCGAGGCGGGCGTTTCCTACAACGACGCGGTCGAGGAAGCGCTTTGCTTCGGGTGGATAGACGGCAGAGCGGGAACGCTCGACAAGACGCATCAGCTTCGCCGCTTCACTCCGCGAAGAGCGGGGAGCTCCTATTCACAGCCGAATATCGAACGTCTTATATGGCTCGATTCGAAAGGGATGATACATCCGAAGGTCAGAGCGTGTGTTGAAAAGATCATCAGCGCTCCGTTCGTATTTCCCGACGATATAATCGAGGCGATAAAAGAGGACGCCGATGCGTGGCGCAATTACAGATCGTTCACCGAGCCGTACAAGAGGATCCGCGTCGCCTATATTGACGCCGCGAGAAAACGCCCCGAGGAGTTCAGACGACGCCTTGAAAACTTTATCAAGAAGACGCGCGAGGGTAAGCTCATCGTCGGATACGGCGCCGCATTGGGTTCGGTCAGACCGAACGCGCCGATTTTGCGCCCGGAAAGCAGGTCGGGCAGATACTTTTTCTTCTGCTCCTCGGTGCCGTGCTCGAAAATGGGGGCGCAGCACAG
>JAFXNX010000106.1 GCA_017529175.1 Clostridia bacterium | reverse complement strand
CGGCACCGCGCTCTGAACCTCGAAGCCGCGTGCTCGTCCCTTGTCCTGCTGGAGAATAAAGGCGCGCTTCCTTTGAATAAACGTGCATATAACAGAATAGCGGTCGTCGGCCCCAACGCAGACAGCCGCGCCGCCCTCACCGGCAACTACAACGGCTTTCCGACGGAGTATATCACCGTTCTCGAGGGCATAAAAAAGGAGTTCCCGGAGGCGACCGTCAGGTACTCCCCGGGAAGCAAGCTGATCATCGAAGACAGCAACCGCGTCTTCGGCTTCGGCGACATGATCTCGGAGGGTGCGGCGGAAGCGAGAGGAGCCGATCTCACGATCCTCTGTCTCGGGCTCGACGCGGAGCACGAGGGTGAGGAGAGCTACATGAACAACGAGGTCATACAGGGAGGCGACCGCCTCACCATCGGTCTTCCCGACACACAGAAGAGACTGCTGCGCGAAGTCCTCGCGGTCTCGGATAACGTTATCGTAGTCACCTTCTGCGGCGGCTGTATCGACATCGGCGACGAGGCTCGTGAAAAGTGCCTTGCGCACGTCCACGCATGGTACCCCGGGGAGCTGGGGGGCGAGGCGATCGCGAAGTGTCTCGCAGGCCGTCATCCCTTCACGGGACGCACTCCCGTAACGTTCTACCGAGAGGGAGCGAACCTTCCCGACTTCACCGATTATTCGATAGCGCACCGCGCCGGAAACGCCGACCCCGAAACGGTCCTGTACCCCTTCGGCTACGGACTCACTATATGAAAAAAACGGCTTTTGTCCGGCAGACAAAAGCCGTTTTTTTCAACTAAATCCGCCCTGACGGGCGGGTGAAATCTGCTTCGCAGGTGAAATCGTCCTCGCGGACGGTGAAATCCGCACTTCGTGCGGGTTAAGGGCGGATTTAATTACGAACGTAGTGAGTAAAAAGGTTAAGGGGGTACCCGCTCGAAATCTTTGATTTCGCAAGCGGGTCTGCGTTCTTATTTCACCGAGCGTAAAACGCTCGATTTCACCTGAGGACATAGTCCGAAGATTTCACCAAAGGCGAAAGCCTTTGATTTCACTATTTCAATCTTTTGACTATTGTGGTACGATAATACCGAGGTGATAACAATGGCAGATAATAAGCTATCCGAATTATCAATGGATTTTGCGGTAAATGCTCTTAAACTGTGCGAAGGCATTAAGGGGCATTACTCTCTTGTAAATCAACTTGAACGATCTGCGACGAGTATCGGAGCGAATATCAGAGAAGCAAACTACGCTCACTGCAAAGCGGATTTTGTATCAAAACTTCAAATAGCTTTGAAAGAGTGTTACGAAACGGAGTATTGGCTTGAACTGTTTGAAAGAGCGGAGCTTGCCGGGACTGACGAACTTGCAGGATTATTGCACGACTGCGGCTCGATCCGCAGAATGCTCGTATCATCTGTTCGGCATCGGGACGAAACAAGCAGCGGAAAAAGCGGACGATTATTCAGCCGCGTCAAACGCGCTCGCCGCTTTCGGCTTTGAATTCGACCTCGACGACGAAAGATTCGACGCCGACGCACTGCTTTCCGAGATCAAAGGATTTACAACGGATAAGACTTCAGCCGTAATCGAAACAAAAGACGATGATACTCTTGAGATTTCGGAAGTGACTGTTTATTATGATACGGCACCGGGCGATGCGGATGAAGACTCAACAAACGCCATGACGTTCAAGCAAGCCGTTGCTTATTTTGAGGAAAAAGGATTTGAGGCTCCCGATCCGGCAGACGACGGCGTGTGGGTCCCGGGAGTTCCGGCACTTCTCGACCGTGCGCTTCTCGACGATGACTGAAACGCGAGAGTTCCGGATTGTTCCAGCCATATTACCTCCTTAATTGTTGTCGTCAAACAAATCTATATCTTCAATTTCGCTTAATGCAACTTCTTCAGTTATCTCTGGGCCTGCTTCTTTCTTGTTTTCAATTTTTACTTTTTCATCCAAATTGACAAAAGTTGTGTATTCGCCAATCCATCTGAGTTTGACGCTTCCGGTTTGGCCGTTTCTGTGTTTTGCAATAATAAGTTCAACAACGCCCGGCTCGTCTTGCGCTGGAATGTCGTTGTATTTTTCTGGGTTGTGCAAGAACATAACAATGTCGGCGTCTTGCTCGATCGCTCCTGAATCTCTAAGGTCAGATAGTTGTGGTCT
>JAFXNX010000105.1 GCA_017529175.1 Clostridia bacterium | reverse complement strand
CTCTCGGCGAAGGAATCCTCTCTCTCGACTTCTCCGGGAAGCGAGACCCCCTATATCTCTTACAGCGTAGAGGTGATAAAGGACGGGTATTACAGGTCCCTTATAAACGAGGTGCGCTCGTTCGACGGAGTATCTGCGACGCTCCCGGTGAACCTCGTGCCGCTCGGCTACGGCGATCTGCCTTACGGGGGCTTGCAGCAGAGGAGGTGATGAAGTGGCGGAAGAGAGCGTAAGGTACCCTGTGATACCGGAGATGATAACCGTGCATCTCGGAGAGGCGTCGTCAAGCGCCGAGAACGTTACCGTTCCGTTCTCCGACTACATAAAGAACGTGGCGTCGAGCGAGGTCTATCCGACGTGGAGCGACGCGGCGCTCAGGGCGAATATTCTCGCCGAGACTTCGTTCGCGCTGAATCGCATATACACGGAGTATTACAGAAGCCGCGGATACGATTTCGATATAACGAACTCGACCGCGAGCGATCAGGCGTTTGTTTACGGTAGAGAGATCTTTGACAACGTATCCGCTCTTGTCGACGAACTGTTCGACGACTATATCTCGCGACGCGGAGCGGTGGAGCCGCTTTTTGCGCAATATTGCAACGGAACGACCGTTACCTGCGACGGACTTTCGCAGTGGGGCTCCGAGGCGCTGGCGCGCGAAGGGCTCGGCGCTTACGATATCCTGACAAAGTATTACGGAGACGATATCGACATCGTAACGGACGCGCCGGTATCCGGCGACACGGAAAGCTATCCGGGCTCGGCGCTGCGCCTCGGCTCGTTCGGCAACGGCGTTCGCTCGATACAGTTCCGGCTCAACAGAATATCGGACAATTATCCCGCGATACCGAAGATACGTTATCCCAACGGATTTTTCGATAATGAAACGGAGGCGGCGGTAAAGGAATTTCAGCGTATTTTTTCACTCGCGCAGGACGGTATCGTCGGCAGAGCGACATGGTATAAGATACTGATGATATACTCAAGCGTCAAATCGCTCGCCGATCTTTCGTCGGAGGGTATACCGATCGAGGACGTCACCAATACGTTTCCCGAGGTGCTCAAGATCGGGGAGCGCGGCTCGCCGGTCGTCGAGCTCCAGTATCTTCTTTCATTTATCGCCGACTTCGTTCCATTCATTCCCGCGCCTGCGATAGACGGCGTCTTCGGCCCCGAGACGGAAAGGTCGCTTGTCGCGTTCCAGACATACTACGGGCTCGACGAAACGGGAGTTGCAACGGACGCGGTGTGGACCCGTCTTCGTTCGGTATACCGCGGTATGCTCGAGTCGGCGCCGGGCGATAATTATCTTAAAAACGAAGCGTACCCGGGGTATCCTGTCGACGCGGGATCGGAAGGGGAGTTCGTTTCGAGGATACAGACGTACCTAAACTTTTTGTCAAAGTACTATCCGACGATACCGTCGTTTACAGTCGACGGGAAATTCGGTCCTGTGACGGAGCGGGCGGTCAAGGCGTTTCAGGCGCTCTTCGGTATAGAACAGAGCGGCGCCGTCGGAGCGCTGACATACAACCGCCTTTACGGCGAGTATAAACGGCTCTCGGATGCCGGAGAATAAGGAGAGAGTAGCATGAGTTTTAATGACAGAGAAAGACCTGTCGGGATAAAGCCGTTCCCCGACACCGGGGACTTTGAGATGAAGGAGGGGGACCGGCACAATCTCGTTATGATCCTACAGATAATGCTCGACGTGCTGAAGCTGTACTATGACGATTTCGGCGCCGCGTCGGTCTGCGGAGTATACGACGAGGCGACTCGCGATGCGGTCATAAGTTATCAGAAGATCGCCGGTATCCCCGCGACGGGAGTTGTGGACTGCGCGACATGGAACCGTCTTGCCGAAGAATTTAACGCGGCGCTTTACGAAAACCAGTAATACTACAGAAAAAGACAGTTATTTTGCTTCCGGAGAGGATAGAATATATATGTAGTAAAAAACAGGAGGCATATATAAATGGGAGCAAAATTTACCGGAAAAGCGGGGCGCGCGCTCAACCGCGCGCTTCAGCTCGCAAAAGAATTCGGACATACTTATATCGGCAGCGAGCACATCTTGCTCGGTCTTCTCGGCGAGGAGGAGTGTATCGCGTCGGGAGTACTTGAGGCGGGAGGCGTCAGCTACGAAGGGATAAAAACTCTCGTCTGCCGCGCGGCGGGCGTGGGAGAAGCGACGAATATCACTCCCGCCGATATGACGCCGAAGGCGAAGAAAGTGATCGAAGACGCAGCAAAGCTCGCATCTGACGGTGTGAGCGGTTATATCGGAACCGAGCATCTTCTCGGCGCGATACTTTCCGACCCGGACACGTTCGGATGTAAGATGATAGCGGCGACGGGAGCTTCCGTTATCGGAATAAGATCGGAGCTTGCGGTATTTCTGAATACCGACGGAATAGGAAAGAAGGTATCAAAATCCGAAATACGCGGCGCGCCGACGCTCTCAAAATACGGAGTCAGTCTCGTCGCAGCTTCACGCCGGGGGTTTGCCGATCCCGTAATAGGAAGGGAGGCGGAGTGCGAGAGAGTGATGCAGATACTCTCGCGCCGGACGAAGAACAATCCCTGCCTCGTCGGCGAGCCGGGCGTCGGAAAGACCGCGATAGTCGAAGGGTTGTCAGCGCTTATCGCAAAAAGAGAAGTGCCGGACGTCCTTCTTGACAAGAATATAGTTTCGCTCGATATCTCTTCAATGATAGCGGGAGCGAAATACAGAGGCGAGTTCGAGGAGAGAATGAAGAACGTCATGGAAGAGGTGAAGCGGGAGCGTTCCATTATTCTGTTTATCGACGAGCTTCACACTATAATCGGAGCGGGAGCGGCGGAAGGCGCGGTCGACGCTGCGAATATCTTGAAGCCCGCGCTCTCCCGCGGCGACGTTCAGATAATCGGAGCGACGACGCT
>JAFXNX010000104.1 GCA_017529175.1 Clostridia bacterium | reverse complement strand
GTCTTCGCGCTCCATGAAGCCGAAGCCGACAAGTTCACGTCTGACGGTGCAGTAATCGTCGTGGAACGCGAGGATGATCTCGTTGACCTCTCGTTCGCTGTATTCGCGGCCGCTTTCAAATTTATCCGCGATGACCGACAATACGACTTCGCGTTTCTTGTTCTGCACCGGGAGCGAGACAAGACGCCCCGAACGGAAGAACGATGATATGACTTTTTCGCGGTAAGGGTCCGCCGCATCGCGCTTTGGCAAAGATGGAGCGACGATATCGGAAAGAGTCTTTTCAAATACGCCCTTGTTCAGCGAGTAAACGATGTAAAACTGTGTGCGCGAGCAGGTCACGAGCCCCGCCTTTTCCATCTTTTTTAAATGATAGCACACCGTCGCGGGGGTGAGCGAGAGGTTTTCCGCGAGTTTCTCGACGTAGGAATCGCTTGACGAAAGCTCGGCTACGATCGCAAGCCGTGTCTCGTCTGCGAGCGCTTTCAGAAGACTTAACGCGACGCTCATAGCATCACCTCACATTTTACGGGTCCGTTTTCGTTCCACCATTTCAGCCACTTCCCGAGTACCTCGCGCGTGCAGTCATACTTCAGCTTTTCGGTAAACGTTCTCTCAGCGGACGTGTTTTCCTCGACGGCGCGTTTTGCGGGAGAGAAGAAGTTATAATGCACCATCGATACTGCCGCGGCAAAGATGATAAACGACCCTCGGTCGTCTCCTTTAAGCTCGTCAAAATAAGACAGATATCCGTCGAACACGTGCAAGTCTCTTATCATTTTCTCGCGCGCCGGAAAATCGCCCCCCGCGTATTCCATTTTCGGAAATCCCGCGCAGATCTGCGTTATATTCAAAAGAATCTTCAGCGCCTTTGTTTCCGTTTTGTTTGAAGGATCGAGCGCGGCAAGGCGATTTGTGTATTCCGTTTCTCTTTCCGAAGCGAGCGACGTGAGAGCGTCTTTTGTTATTTGTACGTCCATAGTGTCATCCTTTCATTATAAAGTCTCTTAACCTTACAGTGATATTATACTTATCTAATCACTTTTTGTCAATAGTGATTAGATATATTTCTAATTATATTTCTAAACGCACGGGCGGGAAAAAATGACGAAGAGCGTTATTGATAAATCGTGATTTGTGATCTATAATAAGTGCAGAAAACGAAGAGGGGGATATTACAATGATGTATATCGCAGAGAATCTCAAAAAATTCAGAGCTCAGAAAGGTCTGACGCAGGAGGACGTCGCGGGCTATCTCGGGATCACTCCGCAAAGCGTTTCAAAGTGGGAAAGGGGAGAAACGTACCCCGATATCACATTTCTCCCGGCGCTTGCCAACATCTTCGACACGAGTATCGACCGCCTCATAGGTATGGACGAGATAAGGTCGAATGAGGCGAGGTGGGAAGTTCACAACAGGGCGACGAACTGTATGAGGGCGAATGATCACACAGACGCTGAAAAGATCTATCGCGACGCCTTGACGGTATACCCGAACGATCCCGGTATGATCCTCGGACTTGCAAGCGTTCTCGCGCTGAAAGGCGAGACGGCGGAAGCTGTCGGACTCATTGAGCTGGGACTTCCTCTCTCGAAAAACGAAAAGCAAAAGGCAACGATGCGCGCGGCTCTGTGCTTCCTTTTGGCGAAGAGCGGCGAGAAGGAGAAGGCGATATCGTATGCCAGGACTCTTCCTCATACGAGGGAGAGCCGCGAAGTCATCGTGCCGGTCGTCAGCTCGGACGTGAGCGATGCGGAGCTTGATAAGAATATCAGGATAATAATCCTCGGGGAATGATATTCGCGCCGTGTCAGACAGTCGATCATACCCGTGTCATATATCGCGCAGCCTGATAATATAATAAAACAAAAACGTTTGGAGGCAATGTATGGATACGGGAAAGATCAAAGACGACGTGATATATACGGTCAAGCTCGACACGTCGTTCGGGTATGACGCGGGAGGCGATTTTTATCTGCCGGACTATCTGCCGGAGATAAAACGTCTTCTCTTCGTTTCGGCGAAAGTTCTGCCGGAGGGGAAATTCGTAAACGGGAACACGCTTGAAATAGACGGTACGCTCTCTTACGGCGCGGTATACGTCGGTGACGACGGTACGCTCAGATGCGCTCCGTTTACGAGTGAGTACAATGCGGATACCGCTCTTCCGTTTCTGATCGAGAGCGCTGACGCGCTTATCGTCGACACGGAGCTCGAGAGCACCTCTTTCCGCGCGACGGGACCGAGGAGTCTCAATATCAAGAGCCGGCTCCGTTTCAGAGTAACGTGCGGCGAAGGGGAGAGCGGCGAGTGCGCAACTCTTGACGCGGACGGTCATGCGACAAATCCCTCGTCGTCCGGAATCGAGCGTTTGACTGACGATCTTTGCTCGGTAAGACGGCGCCGCGGCGCGCTTACCGACGACGTCTCGGGCGTCATCAGGGCGCCGGCCGGAATGAAACCTTTGTACTGCGACGGTACGCTGAGCGTTACGTCGGCGTCGCTTCTCGAGGAAGGAGTGAGAGCGGACGGCGTGATTTGCGTAAAATGCCTGTTCTCAAGTGATGACGGAGAGTATGCAAACGAAACGTGTGAAATGCCGTTTTCGGTGACGGTGCCGCTAATGCACGAGGAGCCCTCGGAGGAGGGACGTGTGTGGGGGAGAGTCGCGTCCGTGAACGTCGCGCCTTCCGACAGCGCGGAAGGCGAGTACAGCGTCAGCGCGGAGTTCGACCTTGACGCGGAAGCATACTGCAGGACGACAGCCGCTCTTTGCGCCGACGCATACTCTACGGAATATGAGACGGAGAACGAATACTCCGAGCGCGAGATATCCGATATGCTTCTTTTCGGAAGTAAAAAGATCGATCTTTCGGGGGAGAGCCCGCTCAGATCGGAAGACGCGAAGGTCATCGACGTTTCTTTCGCATCGAGCCAGTCTTCGCTGTCAACGACGGACGGTGTGATATCATGCGTGTGCACGGTAAAAATAAAGACGCTGTTGAGCGACGGCGGGGATATCACGGCGCAGGAGACGGAGCTTCCCGTGAGGGCGGAACTCTCGGCGCTGCCGGAGGGCGTTTTGCCTCAAGAGGTCGAAGGGTCTGTTTCGTGTTCGGTATCTGACGTTTCATCGTTTGCGTCGGGCGATACGCTGAAAGTCTCCTGCGCGCTTACGCTGTCGTACTCCGTATGGAGACGCAGAAAAGTGAGGTACGTCAGCGCGATAAAACTCGAGGAGAAGTCCCAAGCGCGCCCTACGTGCATCAAGGTATACTATCCCGAACACGACGAGAGCGTGTGGGAGATAGGAAGACGATACCGCGCGGACAGAACGAGGTTACTCAAGAACAACTCGTTTGACGGCGACGTAGCGCTGAAAGGTCGTCCGGTAATAATAATGTGAAAAGGAAAAGCAAATGACCGCGAGTATCATTACAAATGTCATTACGCTAAGATAATTATATAATTATGAGGAAAACCCCGTCGATTTTTGAACCGTTCAAAAATCGACGGGTGTCTTTATCTAAAAAACTGTCGCGACGATCCGACTGCAAATCTATGTCAGTTTTTCAGATATTCTTTAATATCCTCGGTAAATTGATTTCCGCAGCGCGCAAGTTCTCCGAGCACACGGTCGATACCCTGCTCGGTTTTATACCAGTTATCTTTTGTGATCCCGAAACATACGACCGGACATACGCAAAACTCGACGTCGGGAAAAGCAAGCTGATAAAGCATCAGGCAGCGTCGCGCGTGGAACGCTTTGCAAACGATCAGAGCTGTTTTGATATCAATTCCGCTTTTGTCAACGACTTCTTTTGACATAAACGCATTGTCGCGCGTAGTACCCGACTTGCCTTCTCCGATGATCGCATCTGTTGGAACGCCGCATTTCGTAAGTACCTCACAAAAGAACTCACAGTCTGTTTTATAATTTCCGCTGTATATCTCTCGTTTTGCCTTAACACCGGGCCACCTGTCGTGCTTGACGCTGACGCCTCCGGAGGGAATTAAGTATTCGGCATATCCGTTTCTGTAAAGATCAGCCGCGTATTCCGGCTGTGCCGGATGGGACCCGCCGGGCAGGAATATCGCATCAACTCTTTCCGGCTCATCAGAAACAAATATGAAATCGGAAACGTCTTTTATTATCCTTGTATCCATTTCACACCTCTCGGATCATATATCCGCAAGTATCCGGCGAATAATCTTTCCATACAAACACTATTTGCCCCCTTGTTCATGTATTTCTTTCAACTTCTCAATTGCCAGAACCGGATCCATCGTATGAAACATCATAAAATTGCGCCTCATCCTGTCAACAGGCGCCTGACGGAGAATTTTTGAGGAGTCTTCGCCTGTATAGTAATGCCAAAAACGATAGATATACCCGATCCAATAAAGAATGTCTTTCGCAAAAACGTCACCTGTAACAGATAACGCGTCGCCGGCAAGGCTTTTTATTTCTTCAAGCAAATATTCCTCGCCCATCCACTGTGCGCGGTTATATCGGGAATCAAGCTCTTTCGCCACGTCCGACGTCATAAAAGCGCGGATAAACGGTGCGCTCGGGATCTGCTCATCACCTGAAAGTTCGAACAGGCGCCCTTGAATATCACATAGTTTTAATTGCACATCATCCATTATATTTCACCATTCTTTGCACGGTCGAGAAGTTCGTCGAAGAACAATCCCTCGCGGCGGTAATTCTTACATATATCGTTCGCGGCAGACACGCCCTTTGCGCGGTTGCCCTCAGCCGCATCTTTTATAAATAAACGTTCGAGATGGGAGATCTCGATCTCCTGCTCTATTCGCACAGCGTCACAGCCTTTCTGAGAAATCGCTACGTACTGCTTTCCGAGCTGAAGCGCCGAAAGACTGCCTACAAGCGCGGCGTCCGTGATGTTGCCGATAAAGAAATTGTCGATAACATAGAACATTCTGTCGTTAGCGATACTGCCGATAACAATATCCTTATCCGCCGTCATAAGGCGGTATTTTTCGTATAAAGGTGTCCCGGCTATTTTCTCCATCTTTCCGCGATGATATGCGACGAGCATTGCCCAGTCGATATTTGCGGGGACTTCGACTGTTTTCAGTCCGGAAAGATCAACGGACGTCAAATAAAGTTTCGATTTTTCATAATCACAGATAAGCGTCAGCGCTTGAGCCGCCACCGTTCCCATATAAAAGCCCTTGCCGAAATCGCATTGGGAACGGCTCTTTGGTTCGATCTTTCCTTCAACTCCCGATTTGGAGCCGTGATAGAGAAGGACACGTCCGGCTGACAAATTCACTCCTTTTGCAATACTGTTGATTCTGTCAAGCGCCAGATCATATACAGGTACCCCGTCCGCTTTGCATATCTCATATATTCTTGTCTGCGCCAGCTTGTTCGGGACCGTTCTACCGTTTTCCCAGCGGTTGATCGATGCGAAAGCGACGTTCAAATGGTCTGCAAATTCGGTCTGACTCATATTCAGGTATGCTCTGATCTGTTTTATCAGTGTTTGCATATTGATGCCTCCGAATATAACATTAATTACATAATCAATTGTATCATATGTTATATAAAAAGTCAATACCTTCGGTATGATACGCTTGTTTGCATCTCACCGTTTTTTGCTTTTCGTAAAAAAAGAGCCGAACTCTCTGACGCTTCAGGTCGTTCGACTCTCTGAAATTTTACTGTCTCTTAACTTAACGGGGTTTAATCTCTGTCCGCAAAGTCAAAGCCGGGCAAAAAACGATTCTGTTCTTAGGTATCCGGCGTGATAACCCGTCAAAACCGAACTCAAATCTTTGCTCTTTGAAATGTTCTGAATCCCTTTTTGTTAATACGGATATTTCATAGTCAATTTAACGTTCGGGAAGTATTTTTCGCAAAACTCCTTCATCTGACGTATTCCCCACGGGTGAGAGCTGTGTATGTTTATCGAGGGCGGTATCTTTTTATTGTTCCTCATCCAGACGAGTATATCGAGTCCGCTCTCACCGTAACCGAGATGGTAGTCGAGAGAGACGTATTCGAAGTCGTGGATCGAGAGCTGCCATATTGCCTCTTCATAATCCCTGCAGCAGATGAAATCGTCATCGTCCGGGAACGGGCGCATATCGTCAACGTAAAGCTTCATTATTTATATCTCCGGCGCTGAATTTCTCTTCTTCCTCGTAAAGTGTCATAAGGCGGTCTTCAATATAGGTTTTTCTGTCGTCAAGTTCTGCCGCTCTCATATAGTCCGTCGCGGCGTCGCCGAACAGCTCGAGCGTTACTTCTGCAAGTTCGCTCTCAAGACGTTCTATCTCCTCCGCGACTTCTCGGCGGCGGCGCTCATACTGCCTTGCTTCGGCTGCCTCTTTTTTCTTCAGAAGGTACAGTTCCTTGTTCGACATTTGCGACGGCGTATACTCTTTCTGCGCCGGCTCGGCAGACGCGGCGGCGCGGGACGCGGCGTAGTCTTCATAACCGCCGATATGATTCTTTATCGTGCCGTCTTTCAGCTCTATGATCCTCGTCGCGAGTTTCTTGATGAAGTATCTGTCGTGAGAGACCGCGATGATGGTGCCGTCGAAGTTTTCAAGAGCGTTCTCGAGCGCCTCCCTCGACTTAATATCGAGGTGGTTCGTCGGCTCGTCGAGGATCAGAAGATTCATCTTTGAGAGGATGAGCTTTGCACACCCTCGCGATTTCGGACTTCATGTTGGATGCCGGTGTCGAGACCTGCACGAGCCGGGCCTTGAGGCCGTTGCGGATCGTGACCAGCATGTCGGAAATGGGATC
>JAFXNX010000103.1 GCA_017529175.1 Clostridia bacterium | reverse complement strand
TTCAGAGCGAAGACAAACTTGTTAGAGCGGCAATGATAAGGAAAAGCCAAAAAGACGACGTAAGCATAACAGATACAAACAGATAACGCAAACAAACGATCAATGGCGGGCAAAATGCCCGCCATCATTGCCTTTTTGCGATCTTGCCCTCTAACGTAGACTACTACGCCGACGATGGCAAGATCGCAAAATCTATCGGCGTTTCTCTCACTCTGACTCAGGCTGCAGACTTTGTCTGCAGCCTCAGAATATCCACCCGCTAAGCGGGTGGATATTCTTTTGGAACATTATATATTCCGGGATTCGGGCGACCGGCTATTTACTGTCGGTTTCTTTTGTCCGTCGCTCACTCTGACTTACGTTTCATCACGGATATAACAGAGTCAAGGAACTCTCCTCTGCGTTTTCACGCCGGATCGACAGTCTGTTCGTCTTTCCACTAAATAGCCCAAAATATTGTACCATATTTTGTATGCCACTTCAAGCGCATACGTCTTGTAATGTCTTTCTTCGGAATTACCACCGATTATAGCACAAATATTTTTAAGACCTTAATAAATTAAAACTTGTACCAAAAAAAGACGATGTGGGGCGAAAGAGGATTAAATGATGTCTTAAGCGGCGCGCTAAACTGGGGCGGTGCGGTGTTTATCGCTTCACTGTGCCGCCGCCCCGTCAGAAAAAATCACGCAGAAAAGAAACAAAATAACGCTTGATTGCTTAAAAAATAAGTGTATAATATACGTGTTATTTTTACCAAAGAAGGAGAATCAAACGATGAAAAAGATATTTGCGCTTATCCTTGCGGCAGCATTTGTACTCGCTCTTTCCGCTTGCGGCGCGAAGAACGACGCGAAGGACACTGTTTCGACAGGGGAGACGTCAAGCGCCGACACCGCAGCGGATACCGAAACGGAGGGCGGTGCTGTGATGACACACGCCGAGTATGACGCATCGGACCTTGGCGCTCCCGTTACGGTCGAGACTTACGTCCAGGCGAAGCAGTCCCGGCGTGACGGCAAAGCTACGTTTTATACTCAGTCGGAGGACGGCGCATATTTTATCTATCAGATGCCCTGCACAGAGGAAGAGTTCGACGCTCTGACGGCGGGGACAAAGATCAGAGTTTCCGGCAATAAGTCCGAGTGGTCGGGAGAAGTCGAGATCGTCGATGCGACGTTTGAGATACTTGACGGAAGCTTCGTCGCAGAACCCGCGGACCTTACCGCTCTTCTCGGAACGGATGAACTCGCGGATCATCAGAACGAGCTTGCGTCGTTCAAGGGAATGACGGTCGAAGCGAAGAAGGATGCTGACGGCAACGAAGCGGCGTTTCTTTACAACTGGGACGGCTCGGGAGACGAGGGCGACGACCTCTACTTCGACGTATCCCTTAACGGTGAGACCTATTCGTTCACGGTGGAATCGCTCCTGTGCGGTCCCGACACCGACGTTTACAAGGCAGTCAAAGAGCTGAAAGTCGGCGACGTGATCGACATCGAAGGATTTCTTTACTGGTACGAGGGAGCAAATCCGCATACTATCAGCGTAACACCCGCCGAATAACAGAAACGGTTTGTAACGAAAAACAGGCAAGGGAACTCTTCCTTTGCCTGTTTTTGTATTCAGATGTCTATCCAGTATCTCTGCTCGACGTTTCCGTCGTCGTCAACGGGTTCATCCTCAAGCACGCCGCCGTTGTTGATTATGGTTTTTGCGGATGCGACGTTGTTTTTATCGCAGACCATAAGTACGCGGTCGATCCCGAGCTTGCGGCACTCAATGAGCGCAAGACGTACAAGCTCCGTGCCGTAACCGCGCCGCCTTTCGCTCGGTCTGATCCCGTCTCCGATATGCCCTCCGTCACGCAGCAGCCGTTCGTTCAGACGGTGCCGGATGTTGACGGCACCGAGCAGTCTGTCGCGCTCTTCGTCGAGCAGGAAAAACACCGAGTCCGGCACTTTTCCGTCGGTTTCTTTCTTGATCTCGAGGTGTTCGAGATAATAGTCGAAGTCGTGACAGTCGTTTTTGAATATCGCCCCTGGCGAGCGGTCGGTGCTGTTTTTCTCCTGATCCTCCCGCCATTCGTCTATCATCTCTGTCAGTTCAGCTTCGTATTTTTTCGAGAGTTTTATAAGTTTAAGTCCCATAATATGTTCCTGCAGTCGACAGATTATATGATCATGCTTTGATCGTTCCTTCTTCAATGAGCTTAAGCATGATATCCGCTATCGCCGGATCGAACTGCGTTCCCTTGTTCGTTTGAAGCTCGTTTATTATATCTTCTTTTGAAAGCTTCTTTCTGTAAACGCGGTCGGTGTTCATCGCGTCGAACGAATCCGTGACGCAGATCATACGGGCGATAAGAGGTATTGCCTCTCCCGCTTTTCCTTCCGGATAGCCCTTTCCGTCGTATCTCTCGTGGTGATACAGCGCGCCTTCTCCCGCCTTGTCGAGGCTCTTGAAGTTGTCAAGTATCTCGCCGCCGCGCACAGTGTGAGATTTGATTATTTCGAATTCGTCTTCCGTCAGTTTTCCGGGCTTTCCGAGAATGTTGTCCGGAACGCCGATCTTTCCGCTGTCGTGGAGAAGAGCTATGTAATAGATGCGGTCGAGATCCTCTCCGTCATAACCGAGCTCTTGCGCGATCATCTTCGTATAGAGCGCGACCCGTTTCGAGTGACCGTTCGTGTACGGGTCCTTCGCGTCGATGAAGCCTATAAACGTTTCGATCGATTCGTTTATTATTTTGTTGTCGCGTTCGTGACGTTCGTTATATTTTTTGACCCTTGACGCGATGATCTCGTAGTTAACGAGAGCCATAAGCCATACCGCAAGACCGGCGGCAGCCACCCAGAACAGAGTTTCGCTCGTCAGAAGTCTGTTGAATCTGTATTCTATTTCTATGGACGATCCTTCAATACTCTTGCCGTTCTCCACGTACATGATGATACCGGGAACGGTGCCTTCGTACGGATTTATCGGCACTTCCAGCGCGTTCGCACTCGAACTCGGATGATAGATCAGAAAGTCGCCCGCCTTCATTGCCACAAAGGGCTCTCCGTCAACGGTCACGGTTTCAAGCGTGTGGTTTTCGGGATGGAATTCGCGAAGATCCGGAACAGTATCGACGATCTCGCCGTCATCTGTCATTTGATGGATCTCAAGCGCGCCGTTCCACGCCGAGGCAAGGAAAACGTCCTCGCTGAAAGTCAGCTTGTATGTAAACTCTGAGACTTCATCCTTTGTATTGTTTGTTACGGCGAAGTCGTACGTGAACGCCTGATAGTTGTTCTCGGTGATCCCTTCGTTGTTGAAGTCGAAGATCTTTCCCCACGTACTGCTTCTCGCGGACGCCGCGACGGTGACGTCTTTTTCCGATCCCTCTTCGGGAGAGAAAAGCTCAGCACCGGCGAACGTGTCGTTGTGAACTTTTCTGTTGTAAGCGTTCATCTTAAGAACGCTTGCGCCGAAGCAGATAAGCGTCGAGCAAAGCGTAACTATAAAGAGTATTAAGGCAATCTTTCTGCCGCTTTTCTTTTTCATTTCGGTTTCCTCGTATTGAATATTGAATATTGAATATATAAATGTAAATTACTCCAAACTTCTACAATTATACCATGTATTTTGAAGAATATCAATATTAAAAGAAACCAAAAAGCGGGCATAATATATCGCCCCTTCGGGACAATATGATATTATATTCGTTTTCTCATACGCCGCAGGCGTATATCATACCGAAGGTATATCATATGCGAAGCATATATCATCCGTTCCGCAGGGAACGGATATCATTAAAAAATACCTCTTTTGTCCGGCGGACAAAAGAGGTATTTTTTATGTCTAAAAGCGCCCAAAAGATACACGTTTTTTTGCCATAAAAAAAGAAAAATCGGGCGAGTGCCCGAATGGAAACAAAAAGTGAAATCGCGGCTATGCCGCGGTGAAATCTTCGGACTACGCCCCTCAGGTGAAATCGAAGTCTGCGACTTCGGTGAAATTAAATCCGTCCTTTAACCCCGTGAAGCGGGATTTCACCACGCAGTGATTTCACCCACCATAGGCGGATTTCACCCGTCCGCAAGGACGGATTTAGTTGAAAAGACTCATCTTTTGGTAGACAAAAGATGAGTCTTTTCTGGCTGCGGAACTAGGATTTGAACCCAGACAAACAGAGTCAGAGTCTGTCGTGCTACCCTTACACAATTCCGCAATATTTCTTTGAACGTTGTAAAGTATATCAAAAATATTATATCTTGTCAAGAGCTTTTTTGATTTTTCTGCGCTGCGCGTTAAATTTACACGGCGGTAATCAATTAGTTAAATGAGATTTATTTACTTTGCGGAATAAATGTGATAAAATACAGTAAACTAAAAGCGAACCTGTGTATAAGGAGCGCTTATGAGAGATTTTATGAAAAGATTTGCCGTAGGGCTTGCCGCGGGGGCTGTCGCGGCGCTCGTGATATGGCTTTCATCGTATATCGCGGCGAGTCTTATAATGTAGGAGATATCGTGAGACTTGATAAATATTTGTCCGGCGCCGCGGTATGCTCCAGAAGCGAGGCGGCAAAGGCGGCAAAGCGCGGCAGGATAACGGTCGACGGCGCGATCGTAAGAGACGCCGCCGTACATATCGACGAGAATGGCGCGCGCGTCACGTTTGACGGAAGGGAAGTCGTCTGGCGCCGGTTTGACTATATTATGCTGAACAAGCCCGCGGGGTATATCAGCTCAACGGAAGATTCGGGAAGGACGGTAATGGACCTGCTTCCGCCCGAGTGCCAAAAGAAAAAAATGTTCCCGTGCGGAAGACTCGATATCGACACGACGGGACTTCTTCTCATAACTAACGACGGGGACTGCGCTCACAAACTGCTGTCCCCCGCGCGCCACGTAAAAAAGACTTACGCTTTCAGGTGCGATCCGCCGATAGGAGAGAACGAGCGGAGGGCGCTCGAGGCGGGAGTAGACCTCGGCGAATTTGTCAGCGCGCCGGCTGAAGTCACACTTGCGGACGACGGATGCGGGACGATTTCGATAACAGAGGGAAAATTTCACCAGATCAAGCGAATGTTTCAGGCGGTGGGATCGAAGATCGTTGAGCTCGAGAGGGTCTCGTTCGGTCCTTTAACGCTTGACGCATCGCTCGGACGCGGCGAGTTCAGAGAACTGACGCCCGACGAGGAGCGCGCTATCACGGAATATGACAATCAATAACCGGAGGATATATGGACATTATCAAGACTTTATCGGAAGAGCTCGGAGTTAAAATATCGCAGCTCGACGCCGCGGTCAAGCTCCTCGACGACGGAAACACGGTCCCGTTTATTGCGCGTTACAGAAAAGAAGTGACGGGAGGACTTGACGATGAAGTCCTCAGAAAGCTGACGGAGCGTCTTACGTATCTTCGAAATCTCGAAGCGCGACGCGAAGAAGTAAAAGGACTTATCGACGCGCAGGGCAATCTGACGCCGGAGCTCGTCGAGGCAATAGACAACGCCGCGACTCTTACCGAGGTCGACGATATTTACAGACCGTTCAGACCGAAGAGAAAGACGAGAGCGTCCGTCGCGAAAGAGCGCGGGCTCGAGCCTCTCGCGCAACTCATAAAAGAAGAGCGCGACGAGTATGCGCCGTCTTTGCTTGAAGAAGCCGCAAAATACATAGATGAGGAAAAGGGCGTTGCGAGCGCGGCGGAAGCGCTTTCCGGCGCCTGCGATATAATCGCCGAGGAAGTCTCGGACAACGCGGATTACAGACGTGAGATACGCGCGCTGACGACAGGGTTCGGAAAGATCGTGAGCGTTAAATGCGGCGACGAGGAACACGGCGTGTACGAGCAGTACTACGAGTACGAAGAGGCTGTAAGTACCATACCTCCTCACCGCGTTCTTGCGATAAACCGCGGCGAAAAAGAGGAAGTGCTCAAGGTCACGGTCGGGGTAAGGGATGACCTTATTCTCAACTGGCTCTTCTTCGCGCACATCAAAAACTTCAAAAGTCCTTCATTTAAGTATATAGCGAGAGCGGTATGCGACGGATACGAGCGCCTCATCGCGCCGTCCATCGAGCGCGAGATCAGAAACGATCTGTTCGACACGGCGAGCGAGAGCGCGATAAAACTCTTCTCCGATAACCTCAAGCATCTTCTTATGTCCGCGCCTCTCAAGGGTAAAACCGTTATGGGTTACGACCCCGGCTACAGAACGGGATGCAAGCTCGCGGTCGTCGACAAGACCGGCGCCGTCATCGACACGGCGGTCATATATCCGACGAAACCTCACGAGAAGATACCGGAGTCGAAGCGCATCGTAAAAGGGCTCGTTACGAAGTACGGCGTCGACGTTATCGCGATAGGCAACGGCACGGCGTCGGGCGAGAGCGAGATGTTCATCGCTGACACGCTCGCGGAGTTGAACTGCGGCGCAAAGTACATAATAGTCAGCGAAGCGGGAGCGTCGGTCTATTCCGCGTCAAAACAGGGCGCTGAGGTGTTTCCCGATTTCGACGTCACACAGAGGAGCGCGGTATCAATTGCCCGCAGACTCCAAGATCCGCTCGCGGAGCTCGTCAAGATCGACCCGAAATCAATAGGTGTCGGTCAGTATCAACACGACATGAAAGAAGCGCGCCTTGACGAGGCGCTGACAGGAGTTGTCGAGGACTGCGTTAACCGCGTCGGCGTCGACCTCAACACAGCGTCGTATTCTCTTCTTTCTTATATTTCCGGCATCAATCTGACCGCGGCGAAAAACATAGTGAAATACAGAGACGAGAACGGCGAGTTCTCGAGCCGTTCGGAAGTCCTTAAAGTGCCGCGTATCGGCGCAAAGGCGTACGAACAGTGCGCGGGATTCCTCAGAGTGCCCGGATCAGCCGAGATCCTTGACAACACCGGAGTCCATCCGGAGTCGTACGAGGCGGCAAGAGCACTGCTCAAAATACTCGGATATACCGCGTCGGACGTAAAGCTCGGCAGTTTCCCGGGTATCGGCAAAAAGGCGCGAGACCTCGGAACGAAACGTCTTGCCGAACAGATCGGATGCGGCGAGATGACGCTTGCGGATATAGTCAAAGAGCTTGAAAAGCCCGGCCGCGACGTCAGAGATTCGCTTCCGATGCCTGTGCTTCGCGAGAAAGTTCTCGATATCGCAGACCTCAAAGAAGGGATGACGCTGACGGGAACCGTCAGAAACGTCATCGACTTCGGCGCGTTTGTCGATATCGGCGTCCACCAGGACGGACTCGTCCACGTCTCCGAAATGTCGGATACCTACGTAAAACATCCGTCCGAGGTCCTTTCGGTCGGCGACGTCGTGACGGTCAGGATAAAGAGCGTCGACCTTCGCAAGAAGAGGATAGCTCTCACGATGAGATCGCGCGACAAGTGATAACGGCCGTTTCATTTTACGAATACCGATCAATTAATTGTGTATAGTATACAAAATTACAACAGAATTTTTGGAGAAATAGTCACTACCATTTAGATTTTATTTTTGATAAAATATAGGGTAGATATTTATGTGAACATACTTATGCTCATTCACCATAACCGGAGGAATATAAAATGGCAAGTTTATCCCTGAAGCATATCTATAAGAAGTATCCCGGCGGAGTTGCAGCCGTATCGGACTTCTGTCTTGAAATAAAGGATAAGGAGTTTCTGGTACTCGTCGGTCCTTCCGGATGCGGAAAATCGACGACTCTGCGTATGATCGCGGGACTTGAAGAGATCACCGAAGGCGAACTCTTCATCGGTGACAGACTTGTCAACGACGTTGCGCCTAAAGACCGTGATATTGCGATGGTTTTCCAGAACTACGCTCTTTATCCGCATATGACGGTATTCGACAATATGGCGTTCGGACTCAAGCTGCGCAAAACTCCGAAGGAAGAGATCAAGCGCCGCGTTGAGGAAGCAGCGCGCATCCTCGATATCACTCACCTTCTCGACAGAAAGCCGAAGGCTCTGTCCGGCGGTCAGAAACAGAGAGTTGCGCTCGGCCGTGCCATAGTCCGTAAGCCGATGGTATTCCTTCTTGACGAGCCGCTTTCCAACCTCGACGCGAAGCTCCGCGCTACGATGAGAACAGAGCTCACAAAGATACATCAGAGAGTCGGTACGACGTTCGTATACGTTACGCACGACCAGATAGAAGCTATGACGATGGCGACGCGTATCGTCGTTATGAAAGACGGACTTATCCAGCAGGTCGACACTCCTCAGAACCTCTACGATTATCCCGTCAATCTTTTCGTCGCGGGCTTTATCGGCACGCCTCAGATGAACTTTGTCGACTGCGTGCTTGAGGCGCGCGGTGAGGACCTCTACCTCACGTTCGGCGACAACGCTCTCAAGCTCCCTGCGGAAAAAGCAAACAACCCGATCCTCAAAGACTATGTCGGCAAGGAAGTCGTAGCGGGTATCCGTCCGGAAAGCATCCACGACGACCCGGCCGCTATAGAGTATTTCAAGGATTCCGTGATCGAAACGAACGTCGAAGTTTCCGAGCTTATGGGTTCCGAGATACACCTGTATCTCTCCGTCGGAGAGCAGAACTTCACAGCGAAGGTCTCCCCGCGTTCACCCGCACGTCCCGGCGACGTCGTCAAGATCGCTCTCGATATGACCAGAGTTCATCTGTTCGACAAGGATACGGAACGCTACATAATCCACTGATCAAGGATAAAATATCATTACCGCCGGCTTCCCCGGCGGTATATTTGTCTTATCTCTCTTTTTGTCTATTATGTAAATAGTTGTACAAAAAGAGACTATTATCTATTGACTTTTATATAGAAATAATATATAATGCAAGTAGGTTATAAAACTTAGGAGGAACATAAAGTGAAAAAACTGATTTCTTTGGTCATTGTCGTTTTGATGGTGGCGTCCTCGATCGTATCCGTATTCGCTCTGCCGGATAGGGATTCCGTACCGACGCCGTCCGAGATCAATAAATTCAGTGTATGGGCTGAAGACACTACGTTTGACCCCGATACTCAGGAATATGTCGATGTTTATTTTAATATTGCAAATAATACCGAATACGGCTGCGAGTATTTGAAACTCTACTTATTCTATCCGGAGTGTCTGACTCTTGATATTATGGAGCCCGCCGGAATAACCGGAGACGGCGAACTTACCGTCGGCTCGGAAAAAACGGAATCCGACGAACTTCTCGAAAGAGCGCTGATGACGAACTGCGGTATTGACGTCGGAGTTCCCGGAGAAAGAAATGAACAGCAGCAGTCAAATTAC
>JAFXNX010000102.1 GCA_017529175.1 Clostridia bacterium | reverse complement strand
TTGAGATGGCTGAAAAGATTGCCGAACGTATTGGTGTTGGCATCGAATATGTGCAGACTTCTTGGCCTACGCTGACAGCCGATGTGCTGACAGAACCGCAGACCTTTGTAACTTCGATCCCCGGTCCTGCCGCGTGCATAACCGCGCTCACGCTTTCCGCTCTTCCGACAAGAAGATTCGTATTTGAAGGATTCCTTCCTTATGACAAAAAAGAACGGCGCGAGCGTCTTGACGCGCTGAGAAGCGAAGAACGAACGACAGTCATATATGAGGCGCCTCACAGATTGAAGTCGACGCTTAGTGAGCTTTTCGACGCGCTCGGCGACAGAAAGGCAGCGCTCTGCCGTGAGCTTACAAAACTGAATGAAGAAGTGATCAGAACTACTCTTTCCGAAGCCGTAAAATTATATTGTGAAAAAGAGCCTCGAGGAGAGTACGTTATCGTAATAGACGGCGCGCAGGGTGTGACGGACGCGGAGTACCCGGGCGATATAGTCGACCATATGCGAATGTATACCTCGCTCGGAGAAAAGAAGATGGACGCGATAAAACTCGTCGCGCGCGACCGCGGTATCTCCAAGAGCGAGGCATATTCACTGATACTTGCCGCGGAAGAAAAAGAATAGAAGGTATTGTAATTACCTTATTTTTTGTTATAATATATTTTAGTTTGTTTTTGGACGGTGATACATTATGTGTGAAAATTGCAAAAAACAAAAATTCTATATAACGACGGCGATCCCCTACACGTCGTCAAAGCCTCATTTCGGCAACGCGTATGAAGTCATTATGACCGACGCTGTCGCAAGATACAAAAGACAGTGCGGATACGACGTCTATTTCCAAACGGGAACTGACGAGCACGGCGTAAAGATCGAAGAAAAGGCAAAAGAGGCGGGGATCACACCCAAGGAGTATGTCAACGGCGTCTCCGCTCAGCTTCGTGCAGTCTGGGATGCGCTGAACACCACATACGACAAGTTCATCAGAACATCCGACGACTATCACGAAAAGGCAGTATCGAACATTTTCCAGAAGCTCTACGATCAGGGCGATATATACAAAGGCGAGTACGAAGGCTGGTACTGTCAGCCGGACGAATCCTTCTACACCGATTCGCAGATCGTCGACGGAAAGTGTCCCGAGTGCGGACGTCCCGTTACACGCGCAAAAGAAGAAGCGTATTTCTTCAAAATGAACAAATACGCGGACTGGCTGATACAGTATATCAACGATCACCCGGATTTTATTCAGCCCGAATCGCGCAAAAAAGAAATGATGAATAACTTCCTTCTCACCGAAGGAGGACTTCAGGATCTTTGCGTTACGAGAAGCACGTTCACCTGGGGCATACAGGTGCCGTTTGATACAAAGCACGTCATATACGTCTGGCTCGACGCTCTGTCAAACTACATCACCGGGCTCGGATATGATCCCGCAAACGAAGAACAGCCCGAACTTTTCAAAAAATACTGGCCCGCGGACTACCACATCATCGGAAAAGATATCGCAAGATTCCACACGATATACTGGCCTATATTCTTAAAGGCGCTCGGACTTCCCCTTCCGAAGACGATCTTCGCTCATCCGTGGTTCAACAGAGGTCAGGACAAAATGTCAAAGTCCCGCGGAAACGTGATATACGCGGACGACCTTGCAAAGAAGATAACGACAGACGGCGTCAGATACTACGCTCTTGCCGAAATGCCTTACGGCAACGACGGAACGATCACTTACGAAAACGTAATAACAAGATATAACAACGATCTTGCGAACACACTCGGAAATCTCGTAAAGCGTTCTGTCGATATGTGCCGTAAATACTTTGACGGCGTGATCCCGACACCTCACGGCGACGAAGGGACCGACAACGAGCTCAAAGACGCGGTATCAGCTGCCGTCACGTCATTCAAGAACGATATGGACACCCTCCGTATCGCCGACGCAGTTGACGACGTAATGACGATGCTCCGCCGCGCGAACAAATATATCGACGAGACGACCCCGTGGATCCTCGCAAAGGACGAAGCAAAGAAGGATCGCCTCGAAACCGTTATATACAACCTGCTCGAAACGATCAGAATCGGCGCGCTTCTTCTCTATCCTGTAATTCCCGAGACGTCGGAGAAAGTCTTCAGACAGCTCGGCACAGATAAGTGCGACTACGAATATGAATCATTCGGAGCGCTCGAATCAGGTAAGAACTGCGGCGAATCATTCGTTCTCTTCTCGCGTCTCGACGAGCAAAAGATGCTTGAAGAATTCGAAGCGGAAGCCGCTGCCGCTGAAGCAAAGAGCACTGAAGCCGTTGTCGAAAAACCGGAAGGATGCGCCGTTATCGGTATCGACGACTTTATGAAAGTCGAGCTTCGCACCGCAAAGGTCATCGCCTGCGAAAAGGTACCGAAGGCGAAGAAGCTTCTCAAGCTCGAACTTGATCTCGGTTACGAGAAGCGCCAGGTCGTATCGGGAATCGCAAAGTTCTATGAACCGGACGATCTTGTCGGAAAGAAGATAATCGTCGTTGCGAATCTTGCTCCCGCAACTCTTTGCGGGATCGAGAGTCAGGGAATGATACTCGCGTCGGGAGAAGATACGATAAGAGTCGTCTTCCTCGATCCCGAAACTCCTCTCGGTGAAAGGGTAAGATAATGATTAAGCTTATTGATTCTCACGCACACTATGACGACAGACGTTTTGATGAAGAATTCGAGGGCGGCCGCGACGCCGCCCTCTCACTGTCGCGTGACGCCGGAGTCGTCGGTATAATCAACGTTGCGACAAACCTTGAAAACATTAAAACGACGATCGCGCTCGCGGATAAATACGAAGACGTGTTCGCCGCGATCGGGATCCATCCGGAGGATTGCCAGAGTCTCGACGATGACGTGAGCAAAGTTTTATCCGTTGTCGAAGATAACGTCTCTCATCCGAAGGTCGTTGCTATCGGAGAGATAGGACTTGACTACTATTGGAAGCCGTACGATAAAGATAAACAGATAGTTTACTTTGAAAGTCAGATCGAAATGGCAAAACGGCTCGACCTTCCCGTGATCGTCCACTGCCGCGACGCGACAGGCGACGCGGTCGAGATCGTGAAACGACATAAGGGCGTGCGCGGAGTATTCCACTCGTACTCGGGTAGTGCTGAAACCGCAGCGGAGCTTCTGCCGCTCGGATGGTACTTCTCTTTCGGAGGTCCGCTGACTTACAAGAACGCGCATAAAGTCAGAGACGCGGCGTCCGCCGTCCCCCTCGACAGACTCTTGATCGAAACTGACTGTCCGTATCTTCCGCCGGTACCCCACCGCGGCAAGATCAACTACTCTGCTTATATGCTCCACACGCTCGGCGTAATGGCAGAAGTCAAGGAAACGGATGAAGAAACGCTTGCGGAAATACTTGTCGAAAATACAAAGAGACTGTTCGGGATATGACTTTCAAAAACAAAAATGAGACTGCGGTCGCAGTCTCATTTTTGTTATATAAAGATCACATTATCCTTACCGATCCGTCGATCACCGTCTCTTCTTTTGCAGATACAAGCAAGTTGTTTTCGAGATGCGCCGACTTCAGATCGCGAAGCATGATCGCATGATCGCAGTCGGGACATTCAATAACGTTGTTCTCTATTGTGACTCTGCCGTGGGAGGCAGCGTGTTCTCTCGTGTCCATAAATACTTCTA
>JAFXNX010000101.1 GCA_017529175.1 Clostridia bacterium | reverse complement strand
TCTATCGCCGTTTTTGCCCCTCGACGTATCTATATACGCCTCACGGGGCAAAGAACGACGATTCTTCATCTTAATGCGACAACCCCCAGTTAATTATACGAGAAGTATCATAAGAGGTATCGTTACGCACGACAGGGCGGTGCCGAGCAAAAGCACTCCGGCGGCTTCCTCGCGTCCGACGCCGATCAGCTCCGAAAAATTCAGCACCATTGACGCTATGGGACAACAGCAGATAATGTAGATCGCGCACTTCATCTCGTATTCGAGAGGGAGAAGGAGAAGTACCCCGAGAACGAGCGCGGGATAAACTATCTGTTTTAGCGCGACGGTCAGATAATTTCCGATCTTTAAGAATACGTCGCCGAACTTTGCGCACGCAAGCCGCGCGCCCATTATTATCATACAAAGAGGAGTTGCGAATCTTCCGATAAGGTCGATCTTATCCGCGATCGCCGGCGGGATCTCGACGCCGGTAAAAAAGAGGGGAAGAGAGATCGCGATAGACAGCGTTGCGGGATTGAATATGATCTTCTTCGGGGATATATACTTCTTGTCGCGCGATATCACGGCTGACGCTATAGTCCATCCGAAGACGTTGAGCGCGAGAGAGGCGGCGGCGGTGAACGCCACAGCTTCCGCGTTCCCGGGAAGGAGCGCCTCGATCACTGGAACTCCCATAAATCCGACGTTTCCCATACAGGCGGCGACGGAGAATACCCTGAAGCGCGCGTCTTTCAGTTTCTTTTTGAAGAGCAGCAGCAATAACCCGGATGTGACAAGCTCCGACGCAAGAAAAATAACGAAGACTATCAAAAGATCGACAGCTGTCTTACTTGAATATTCAACGCGGGTGAGAGACGTGACAAGAAGGCACGGCTGGCATATATAGAGCAAAAGTTTTGCAAGCGCCGAAATCGACTCGCTTTTGAACAGCCGGGCTTTTATCATAATGAATCCCGGCACCGCGCAAAGAAGCATTACGGCAACTGTCTTAAATGCGGCGGCAATACTCATTCTCTCTTTGCCCCGCTGCTTCCGATGAGATTATACCGCCCGTCCGCGGAAGTTGTCATATATGACGAGAAGAACTCCGTAAGCGCCGCGACCATATATTCCGTATCCGCCGCTCCGGCGCTTTCATACGACGAGTGCATCGCGAGCTGAGCTATACCGATATCGACTGTTATCAGCGATACTTTGGTGTTTGAGATATTTCCGAGAGTAGAGCCTCCGGGGATATCCGCGCGGTTTGAGTATCTTTGCGTCGGTACATTTCCCGCCGCGCCGCAGATCAGCTTGAACAGAGCGCTCGATACGGCGTCTGATGTGTATTTCTGATTTGCGTTGTATTTTATCACTATCCCGCCTCCGGGAACGGGATCGTTGTCGGGATCGGCGTATTCCGGGTGATTCGGATGTACCGCGTGGGCGTTGTCGCACGATACCATCATGCTTGAAGCGACGGCGCTCTTGAATTCCGCGTCGCCGAGACCGAGAGAATACTTTATCCGCTCAAGCGTATCCGAAAGGAAAGTCGACGCCGCGCCCTGTTTTGTCGCGCTTCCGACTTCCTCGTTGTCGAAAATACACATCACGGGAATTGATTTTGTTTCTTTTGCTTTGATGAACGCTTCAAGCGACGCGTATACGCACTGAAGATCGTCGAGGCGCGGCGCGGATATCATTCCGTTCCATTCGACTCCGCGTTCAACGTTGTAGACGAAAAGATCCGTTGAGACGATCGCATCTTCATCGACTCCCGCCGCCTTTGCCGCTTCGCGTCGCAGGGAAAAAGTTCCCTGAAGACCCGCGAGCGGTATCATATCCTTTGCGGGATTGTATGTTGCGTTCTCGTTCGCGTTTCGGTTCATATGGATCGCGACGGAGGGTATGATCGCGACGGGCTCTTTCAGATCGACGAGCTTTGTTTCGATCCCGGCGTCAGTTTTCACGACTATCCTTCCCGCGACTGAGAGCGGGCGGTCAAACCACGTCGCCATGAGCATACCGCCGTATTTTCGGTCGGGAGCTTTACGTACAGACGGTCCTTTAACTGCGCGTTTTCTTTTATTTTGAAACACGGACTGTCGGAATGGGAGGCGCTTATCATGAATCCCGACATATGTCTGTCCGGCACTCTGAACGCAATGAGAGACGACAGATTTCTTGTCACGTAGTATTTTCCCCCGCGCGAAAGATTCCACGTTCCGCACTCCCCGAGCTTTTCGTATCCGTCATCCGTCAGGATACGCGCAGTCTCGGCTACCGTCTGGTATGACGTGGGGCACTTTTCGATAAAATCAAATAATTCTTTATTCATTAACACATCTCCCATAATTGAATTTCACTTTTTATTATAATACCAAAACCGAGTAAAATCAACACAACGGATCATTTTTTGATCTTCACGAATAATTTTTCCCAAGAATTCCGAAAACTGCTTGAATAGTCACTCCGAATG
>JAFXNX010000100.1 GCA_017529175.1 Clostridia bacterium | reverse complement strand
CGCCTGCTCGTTCGCGGCGGAGACTCTCTCCGCGGACTTGCGCAGGGCGGTCGCGCCGGCGACGACGATATCCGCCAGCGTCAGCTTGCCGACCTTGTCCAGCAGCGTCCGGACGGTCGCCAGCACCTGACCGAGCAGATCGAGATCGCGGAAAGGGAAGCGGAGTATATAAGATCCGTCTCATACGCGCTCTCCCGAGCCGAAACGGAGCGCGAGATATCGGAGATCAGGCAGGAGCTTCACGAGAGCGGTTACGCTTCGAGAATGAGGGGCACTCCCGATAAACGGAAGTCCGCTCCGACTTATACGAAGTATAAAACGAGCGGCGGATATGTCCTATACTGCGGAAAGAACAATATTGCAAACGACTATATAACCTTTAAACTTGCAGATAAAGGCGACTGGTGGTTCCACGTAAAAGGGCAGCCGGGAAGTCACGTTCTTATGAAATGCGATGCGTCGCTCGAGCCGTCAGAAGCTGATTTCACCGAAGCGTGCATCGTCGCCGCGGCAAACTCCAAAGCCGCTGACGGCAGCCTTGTGGAAGTTGATTATACGAAAGCGAGATATGTAAAAAAGCCGCCCGCGGCAAAGCCGGGATACGTAATCTATCACACATACTATTCCGCGCGGGTCAACGCGGACAGAGCGGCGGCGGGGAGAATGCTTGAAAAATGATACGTCATCCTATATCCCCCGTTTGGGACAAAAACTCAATAATACTGATCCTCGGTTCGTTCCCGTCCGTCAAGAGTCGCGAGCAGATGTTTTTCTACGGTCATCCGCAGAACAGATTCTGGCGCGTCATGTCAAACGTTCTCTCTTGCCCGCTTCCGGTGACTGTTGAAGAAAAAAGAGCCATGCTGATATCGCACGGCATAGCTCTGTGGGATGTCATAGCTTCCTGCGATATTACGGGCAGTTCGGATTCTTCGATCAAAAACGTCACGCCGAACGACCTCTCTGAGATACTTCGCGCAGCGGATATTTCCGCGATATTCACAAACGGCAAAACAGCTCACAATCTCTATCAAAAATATACGCTCGGCGTGACCGGCAGGGATGACATATGCCTTCCGTCGACAAGTCCCGCCAACGCCGCGTGGTCGCTCGACCGTCTTATGTCCGAATGGCGGATCATTATAAATCATCTACACAAATAACAACACGCCCCGAAAGCAGTCGCTTTCGGGGCGCTTTAATTAAGTTTCGCTCGAGCCTTTTCAAAGGTTCGCGGGGTGCGGGGCGGAGCCCTGCATTAAAGCTTCGTTACTATCGCTTCCGTGTCGCGCGCGATCATGAGCTCTTCGTTCGTCGGGATGACGTAGACCTTGACCTTCGACGCGGGGGTGGAGAGCTCGACGATGTTCGGCTGACGCCACGTTTTAGCGTTCAGCTCGAGGTCGATCTCGATGCCGTAGTAATCCATATCTTTGAGCGCGCGTTCACGAAGCTCGGGGTTGTTCTCACCCATGCCCGCTGTGAATACGATCGCGTCGACGCCGTTCATAGCCGCGGCGTACGAGCCGATGTACTTCTTCACCTGATATGCGAGAATGGAAGCCGCGAGCAGACATCTCTTGTCGCCGCGCTTGATACCTTCCTCGATATCACGGCTGTCGGAATACTGCCCGGAAACGCCGAGGAAGCCGCACTTCTTGTTCATGAAGTTTGCGATCTCGGAGACGGGGATGTTCTCCTTTTCCATAAGGTAGGGAACGATCGCGGGGTCGATCGAGCCGCAGCGCGTACCCATCTCAACGCCGTCAAGAGGAGTGAATCCCATAGACGTATCGATGCACTTGCCGTTTCTGACAGCGGAGATAGAAGAACCGTTGCCGATGTGGCAGGTGATGATCTTCGAGTCCGGCTTGTTGCCGAGCAGTTCGATCATTATCTGAGAGACGAATCTGTGGCTCGTGCCGTGCGCGCCGTAACGGCGGATGTGGTACTTCTCATATATCTCATAGGGAAGAGGGTAAGTGTTCGCGTATTCCGGGATCGTCGTGTGAAACGCCGTGTCGAAAACGAGGACCTGAGGAGTGTTCGGCATAACCGCCGTGCATCCCTCGATACCCATGATGTGAGGTATTGTGTGAAGAGGCGCGAAGTCAACGCACAGCTTCAGCTTTTCGATGACCTCGGGCGTTACGAGCGTGCTCTCGAAGAAGTAAGGACCGCCGTGGACAACTCTGTGTCCGATCGCCTCGATCTCACTCATATCGGAAATGACGCCCTTTACGGGATCAGTCAGATCATCGACGACCATACGCGTTGCGACGGAATGGTTCGGGATCGGGATCTCTTCTTTGAATCTTTCTTCTTTTTCTTCGCCGCCCTCGAGCGTGTATTTCTTGTGGTCGAGAAGTCCTACCGCTTCTCCGATCCTCTCGCAAATACCTTTTGCAAGGAGCGCTTCAGTCTCGGTGTCGAGAAGCTGATACTTGAGCGACGAGCTTCCCGCGTTAACAACGAGTACCTTCATTGATATACCTCCGAATAATGTGTGATATTGACATTTTACAAAATCCGTGTATCATTATATATGAAAAAATATCAAATTACAAGTACAAATTTACTTTTTGGGAAATTTTTCGGATATGAGTAAGATCACAGGGATAATTTGCGAATTCAACCCGTTTCACGCGGGTCATAAATATCTCATCGAACGCTCAAAGGGCATCGCCGAGACGACAGTCTGCATTATGAGCGGAAACTTCGTTCAGCGCGGCGAGTGTTCTGTGACGGAAAAGTACAAGCGGGCGAAGTCCGCGCTCGACGCGGGAGCTGACCTTGTTGTCGAGCTTCCTTTTCCGTGGTGCGCAGCTCCCGCGGAGTTTTTTGCGCGCGCAGGCGTCTCGTTAGCAGCGCGACTCGGTGTGACCGATCTCGTATTCGGCTCTGAGTGCGGAAATACCGATACGGTAATGCGGGCGGCAAAACTGTCTTCAAGCGAAGATTTTTGCAAGCTCACGGAAGACGTATACCGTGACAACGTGGGATATGCCGAAGCGAGATATAAAGCCGCGCTGGCACTCGATAACTCTGTCGCCGAAGTATTCAATTCGTCAAACGATATGCTCGCCGTTGAATATATAAAACAGAGCAAGGCGCTCGGCTCCACGTTTGATTTTCACGCGACTATGCGTATTTCGACTCCGCCGGCGACGCAGATAAGAGAGAGTATGATCAAAGATCATGCAGAAGGACGCGGCGCGCTTGACGCACTGCCCGAAAAGCTCTTTGACGCCGAAATGGCGCTTTTCAGACTCAAAAAGGCGTCAGGCGATTCGTTCGACTCCGAGAGCGGTATCCTTGCAAGACTTGAAAAGTCGGCGCTTGCCGCTTCATCCGGTGAGGAAATGCTCTCCCTTGCCGCAACAAAAAAGTATACAAACTCAAGACTTCGCCGCGCCGCGCTGTTTTCCGTGTGCGGAATAAAAAAAGAGCATCTTCTTAGCCTTCCGGAATACACACTGCTTCTTGCGGCGGACCCTGCGGGCAGAGAGGTTTTGAACGGCGCGAAGGACATTGAGGTCGTGACAAAACCCGCGGACGCGTCGTCGCCGCAGTTCGCGCTTGAAGCGAACTCGGAACGCCTTTATTCTCTCTGCAGAGCAAACGGCGCTCCGGGCGACGAATTTCTCAAAAATTCACCTTATGTTTATTGACAATTTACTTTTATTAAACTATAATATTTAAAGTAAATTATATCATATCGGAGGGACGACTTATGTATCTCGGAATCGATCTCGGAACGACCGGGCTCAAATGCGTATTGTTTGAGGACGACGGCGGTGTGATCGCGGAGTACAATGAGGAGTACCCTCTTATTTTCATTGACGGATACGTTGAGCAGGACGCCAACCTCTGGTGGAGCAACCTCGTGACGGCTGTGCGTATGCTCGTTGAAAAAACGGGCAGACTCGACGTCTCGGCGCTTTCGATAAGCACGCAGTCAATATCGTTCGTTCCCGTCGATAAGAACGGCGAAACGCTCTACAACTCGATAAACTGGCTCGATATGAGAGCCGCGGATGAGTGCGCGCGCATAAAAGACGCGTTCGGCGAAGATACGGTATTCGCGAAGACCGGAAAGCACTGCGACGCCGCGTATTCGCTTCCGAAGCTTATATGGTTCAAGGAGCACTGTCCCGACATATACGAGAAGGCGTTTAAGATACTTTTCCCGCTCGACTTTCTCAATATGAAGCTCACCGGCAAGTTCGTAACGGACTATACGGTCGCGGGCGGTACGATGCTCTACAATATAAGAGATAAGCGCTGGGACGATGAGCTTCTTGCGTTTTCGGGCATCTCAAAGGACAAGCTGCCCGAAGTCAAAGTAATGGGTACCGAGATCGGTACCGTGCTGCCGTCGGTAGCGAGCGAGCTCGGTATCGCACAAGGGTGCCGCGTTTACCTCGGAGGACAGGATCAGAAGATCGCGGCAATCGGCGCGGGGCTCGACGAGAACGTGATAACGATGTCGTTCGGAACCGCTTCCGCGCTGACAAAACTTCACCGCGATATGATAATATCGTCCTCGGTTTCCGAATTTCGCCTCAACGATTCGTATTTCGTGTCGGAAGGCGTCGCGGAGACTACGGGTGCCGCGCTGAAATGGCTCTCCCGCATGATGGGAGGCGTCTCATACCGCGAGATGGACGCGCTTGCAGAGGAGTCGTGTCCCGGGGCAGGCGGCGTCACAGCTTCGACTTCGTTTTCCAAAGGCGCCGTGTTCGAAGGATTGACGCTCTCAACGACGAGAGGCGATATGATCTACGCGCTTTACGAAGGAACGTGCCGCGAGATCGCGTCCCGCCTTGAAGCGATGGGAGGCGGAGACGAGATCGTCGCTTTCGGCGGCGGCTCTAAGAGCAGAATCTGGTGCGAAATACTTGCGCGTATCACGAAGTGCCGCATACGTATTCTCGACACTCCCGAGACCGCGTCTCGCGGAGCCGCGATCATCGCGTCCGGCGGAAAGATCGCGCCCGCCGCAACTTCTTACGTTATCGAATCAAAAGATATATAAAACAAAAGGAGAAACTCAAAATGTTCGAATTCAAAATGGCTGACTTTATTCCGTATAAGAATAAAGAAGTGATCGAAAGATGCCGCAATATCAAAAGAGAGGATATGGAAAAGAGCGACAACCCGAACTTCAGGATACACATCGTTCCCAGTCCGGACCTCATCTGGGTGGGCGATATGATATCCCGTATCACGCGCTCCGACGTTCTCGACGAGAAGCTCACCATGATCTTCCCGAATCCCTGCCCCATCGAATACGAGGCGGTAGCTGAAACGTGCAACCTTCTCAACGTAAGCCTTCGCAACGTTCATATATTCACTATGGACGAGTGGGCTGACCAGGACGGCAACGTCGCGCCGATAACTTACAAATCGGGCTTCGGATATTCCTGCATGAAATATTTTTACGGCAAGATCAGAGAAGATCTGCGTATGCCGATAGAACAGATGCACTACTTCACAACTGAGAACGTCAAGGATTACTCAAAGATGATCGCAGAGTGCGGCGACGGCGGAGCTGACGTCTGCTACAGCGGTCCCGGCTGGGCGGGTCATATAGCGTTTATCGACCCCTGCACGCCCGAATTTGCGTGCGACACGCTTGACGAGTTCATTAATATGGACGCGCGAATCGTAACTCTCAATCCGCTCACGATCTGTCAGAATTCGCTTCACGGCGTATTCGGATGCAGCGGCGACCTCTCGAGCGTACCTCCGAGAGCGGCAACTATAGGCCCCGCTGACGTAAAACGCTCTAAGGCGCGTTTTGAGATGCAGGGTATCACTACGATGGGCTAGTTCTCTTCATGGCAGAGAATGACATCGCGTCTTTGCCTCTACGGCGAGATCACTCCCCTTGTTCCCACATCGATCCTCAGACTCTGGGATACCGACGTATACGTAAGCGAAGAGATCGCAAAACCGATCGAATGTCTTGAAAAAGTCGGATATTAATGAAGATAGATAATTCAATAAAAACATATACTCTTTACGGCACGGTCATTCTTCATGACCGTGCCGTGGAGCGCGGAGCGCTCGCCGTACGCGACGGCGTTATCGAATACGCTGGGGACGCAAGCGGCCTTGCCTCACCCGTAGGCGAGACGTTCGATCTTAAAGACAGTATCATCGCCCCCGGGTTCGTTGATATCCACTGTCACGCGGGCGGGACTGTCGCGACTCACGTCGATCCTGTCGCGGCGTCGCGCTACCATCTTCGGCACGGTACGACGTCGATGCTCTGCACGATCTACAGAGGTTTTACTACGGACGAGTATCTGACCTTTATTGCGCGCATAAAGGACGCCATGTCGACGTGCGGCAATATCAAAGGCGTCCACCTCGAAGGACCGTACCTCAATCCGCGGTACGGCGCGGAAGCGTCCGCCGAAGGTGATAAACCGATAAAAGAGAACTATATGAAACTCGCCGCGACCGGTATGATAAAGCAGTGGACCTCGGCTCCCGAAGTTGAAGGAGTACATGACTTCATATCCGATATCGCATCATACGGGATAGTTCCCGCTATCGGTCATTCTTCGGCGTCCCCCGGGGACGTTGCAGAGGCGACGCGGCGCGGCGCAAAGATCGTGACTCATCTATTTGACGCGACGGGAAAGTCCGTCGAGCCGACAAGATACGACGGAACTATCGAAGTTTCATTCAACGCTGCCGCTCTTCTACAGGACGATATGTACTATGAGCTTATCTGCGACAGGGAAGAGATACACGTCAGAGGGGATCTTGTGCGTCTTGCCGCTAAATGCGTTGGCGTTGACCGTCTTATCGCAATAACGGACGCGTGCGAGGGCGAGAGCGACGTGACAGACGTCAATATCGTAAACGGCGAGCTTTACGGAAGTCTTCTGACTATGGACCGCGTCGCCGCGAATATCCGCGCGCTCGGTTTCCCGCTTTATGAAGTGTTCAGGATGACGTCCTCAACTCCCGCAAAAGTTATAGGACTTGACAGGACAGGAGAGCTGAAGCGCGCAAACTTTGCCGACGTTGTAGTGCTTGATGGCGACTTCAACGTTCAAAACGTTTTGACTTCATATTAATTCACATACAATTTTGTTTCTGAAAGAAGGAATTTATTATGTTAAAAGCAGGAGCTGCAATCACAGAGATAACGCCGTGGGAAGGGATCGAGATGGCGGGATATCCCCACTGTCCGAGACCGAACGTCGGCGCTCACGATCCGCTTTACGCATCGGCTCTGTATCTTGACAACGGTGAGAAGAAAATAGTATGGCTGACGCTCGATATACTTTACTTCGGTAAGGTTTATACAAAACGTCTTCGCGAGAAGTTCCCGCAGTATACGATCAACGTAACGACGTCACACACGCACTCCGGTCCCTGGGCGGCGACACCCGAAGCTTACGAGATCGAAGAAGGCGTCGCGTGCGACGAAAAATACGTCGAGTATCTTATGGGAAAACTCGAAGGACTTGTCGCGGACGCTGTATCCTCTCCGTTTGACGCCGAGATCGGCACGTACGTCGGTCACTGCGGCGCGGAGCAGGGAGTAGGCGGCAACCGCCGCGACCCTAAAGGACTTTCCGATCCGTCCGTCAATGTGATGGCGGTACGCGACAAAGAAAAGAACGTTCGCGCGATCTTCCTTTGCTATGCGCTCCATCCCACGTATCTGCACGCGGAGAATCTTCTTGTTACGGCGGATTATCCAGGATATATCAGAGGTTACCTCAAGTATGCCGCGCCCGGCGCGATCTTTATGTTCGCGCAGGGAACGTCCGGCAACCAGAGTTCAAGATATTTCAGAACGGGTCAGAACTTCGAGGAGGCGTGCCGCGTAGGTACGACCCTCGGCGTCGAAGTGTTCCGCTGCCTTGAAAAGATGGAATATAAGTCAGACATTGAGATTAAGTTTGCGTCCGCAGAGATCGAGCTTCCGATGAGAAGTTATCCTCCGGTAGAGGACTCCTTGCGCGAGATGGAGGAAGCGCGCCGCATATTCCGCGAGACGGACGACTCCGACTACATTAAGAAACGCAACGCGGAGCTTACGATGTTCGGAACGGAGAGCAATTATGCAAACTCCAAATATATTGCCGAACACGGCTCTCTCAATAACGCGGAACTTCCGATAGAAGTCGGCGTTGCGACGATAGGCGACACGGCTCTGTTCTTTATGCAGGGCGAGATATTCGTTGAGTACGGTATCAGAATGAAGAAATTTGCCGAAGCGCGCGGTATGAAGGGATTTCTCGTTGAAGTCACCAACGGCGCGACACCCGGTTACTTCTACACGCCCGAATCCCTTGCCGAAGGCGGTTACGAGGTCGGCAACTCGTCGTTCGCTCCCGAGTGCGGAGATATAATCACAACAAAGCTCGAAGAGCTTTTTGACGAGGTGAAATAAATGTATAAGGATTATAAGATCACCGAGCCGTTCTTTGAGTTCGGACCTAAATGCTATATGTATGGTGAGCGTCTCGTTGAGATCGCAAAGGGTTTCGACGTACTCTCTGAAAAGTACGGTATCGACGTAATTCTCGATATTCCCGATACTGAGATAAGAAGCGTTGCGTCAGCTGTAAAGCGCGTTCACGTATATTCACAGCATATGGACGCGATCTCTGTCGGCCGCGGAATGGGAAGAACGCTTCCCGAGGCGCTGAAAGACGCGGGTGCTGTCGGCTGTATGCTTAACCACGCTGAACATAAGCTCACCCTTGACGAGATCGCAGAGGCGATACGCCGCGCTGACGAGGTCGGTCTTGCGACTATTGTTTGCGCGGACAGTATCGACGAGGTAAAGGCGGTCGCAAAGCTCTCGCCTAATATACTCGTTGCTGAGCCGACGGAGCTTATCGGTACGGGACGCCCGGCGGACCGCGAATACGTCGATGAAGTAATCAAGGTAATAAAAGAGATCAACCCGGACATTATGCCGTTCCTGTCCGCGGGCATTTCCTGCGGAAATGATTGCTACAATATAATCAAAGCGGGCTCATCGGCGTCCGGTTGTTCGAGCGCCATAGCAAAAGCGTCCGATCCGCTTGCGCTGGCGGAGGAAATGATATCCGCTGTCAGACGCGCGTGGGACGAGCTTCACGCGTGAGGTGTAATAATGCTTAATGAAGAAACGCTGTCCCGCGTCAGGGAAGTCTATAAGATTGAGTCCGAATGCATTCGCGATATGGAGCACTGTTTTGATGACGAGAGCTTTTCGAAAGCGGTCGAAATTCTAAGATCCGCCCGTTGTATCGGGACGTCCGGATGCGGACATTCCGGCATAATCTGTCATCACTTCTCGCATCTTTTGTGTTGTATCGAACTGTCGGCGAAGTTCATATCCCCCGCGGAGGCGATCCACGGAGGAATGGGATTTCTTCACGAGGGCGACGCTATCGTTCTGGCGTCCCGCGGAGGAAAGACAAAAGAGCTTTTCCCGATAGCCGATATATGCAAGAGCAAAGGCGTGAAGATCATCACAGTCACGGAAAACGAGGATTCTCACCTCGCAAAAATCGCGGACGTCGTGCTCAAGCAGTACGTAAACCGTGAAACGGACCCTTACAATGCGCAGGGAACTACGTCAACGACGTCCCTTGCCGTTATCTTCCACACGCTCCAGACCGCGCTGATTTATGAGACCGGATACAAAAACGAGCAGTTTGCCGTGATACACCCGGGCGGCGCGGTAGGCGAGAGATTAAACGGCAGAAATGTTGAAGAAGACAAATAAATACTTATTATTAAGGAGATAAAACAATGGAATTCAAAGTTTATCAGAAAGAAATCGAACTTCAGTCAAGAGGATGGAGACCGACGTTTCACGACGTTTCAAAAGAGATCCTTGAGATCGTCGAAGCATCCGGCGTAAAGAACGGGACCGTCACGATGGCGTCCCATCACACGACCTGCTCCGTAATGGTTCAGGAGTGCTCTCACGACCTTGACAAATATGACCTCGAGTATCTTCAGCACGATCTTCTCAAGATTATGCAGAAGCTGATTCCCGACTATTCCGAAACGAACGAATACGCACATCCCGGTCCGATACATACGCAGTTCGGAAGATTCGTCAACGAGCCGGGCGACTTCACAAGCCTTAACACAGACGCGCATCTTCGCAGCGTTTTCTTCGGCAGAAGCGAAACGATGACGATCAAGGACGGAAAACTTGACGGCGGAGAATTCGCTCACATCTATTTCGTTGACTGGGATCAGGTCCGCGCAAGACACAGACAGCTCAACGTTACCGTTATGGGTACGACAGAAGACGTTGAAGACCGCACGTTCAACAACGGCGAAGTTATCAACACTCTTCGCAAGTATACGGACGAAGAAAAAGCGGAAGACGTTCACTACACGCTTCAGCAGAAGAGATAACTCCCCACAAACGGAAAAATAAGTATTGCGGAGCCGCATTCCGATACCGGATAACGGCTCCGTTGTTATAATTTCTAAATGCTTTGTTATATATTAACATAATCGACTTGAAATATATATAACGTTCTTGTATAATTAGAACAGAATAATTCCATACGGAGATAACATCATGAAAAGAATACTATCTTTGCTGCTGCTGGTAATGATCGCTGCGTCTTCTGTCGTAGTCTCATTCGGCGCGACGTCAGACGGAAATCACGGCTTCCTGTGCTGTGACGCTAATGACGACGGATATGTCAATATGAAGGACGTCCTGCTGATAAGGCGTTTTATCTCAAATATCGTCAGCGCCAAAGCGATCAACATTCTCTCCGCCGACGTCAACAGCGACAGTCTCGTTGATATGAAAGACGTTATCGCGGTCAGACGCGTTATTTCGGGCTTGGCAGATACCGCCGGCAACAATACCGACGGTAAATGCAATGTGAACACGATCACTGTCTGCGGACGCAATATATCGAGATACGATATTCTGATCCCTTACGATGCTGACGAGTGTATGGAGTTTTCTTCCGATCAGCTCAGAAAGTATATCAGGATCGCGTGCGGTATAAACCTTAATATAACGAAGGTAAGGGATCCGTACGATAAATATTATATAGAGTACGTTAAAGATACGGAAGATAAATACGGCCTCGGGCTTGAAGGGTATAACGTTAAAGTCAAGGATGACGGCGACGTTCTGTTTACCTGCGGAACTCTTCGCGGAAGTCTTTACGTGACGTATTACTTCCTTGAAAAATTCATCGGCTGGCGCTTTTTGAACGACGACGTCGATTATCTCTACAAAGCGGATAATATCGATATACCCGCCGGAACGGATGAGACTGAGGTCCCGGGCCTTTCTTACCGCGCGCTCAATCAGATCGGCTCGACGTCAAATGATTTTGATATGCTCAGGCTGAACGGCGTTGATTCGCTGGGTTCCTATTCCGCTCAAAACCTCAAGTACGGCGGAGGCGAAGGAACTCTTCACGCTCACGGTCACAGTTACGCGTATCAGATGGCGGGATGGGAATACGCGTATGACAACAAATCGATCGAAGAAATGGGGTTATTTAACACGCAGCCTTGCCTGACTGCTGAAGAAACATACGAAAAGTTCATAGAATTCAACCGTCAGTTATACTATCATAAGGTGACAAAGGGAGGACTTATCCCCGGAGTTCAGTTCACGATGATCTCATGCTCGCCGAACGATAACATCAAGTTCTGCGACTGTTCCAGATGCAAAGCAGTATACAACCAGGAGGGAAGTATATCCGGAACGGTCATCAGGATGTCCAACAGGATCGCCGAGGCGCAGCGTGAAGAGATGCCCGGCGTCGGAGTCTTTACGATAGCGTACTGGGACGCGAGAAACGCTCCGAAGGTCACAAGACCCGACGACGACGTATGCGTATGCTTCTGTGTCGGCGGATGCAACAACCATACTTTCGACAAAGAGGAAGAGTGCGCAGCATGCGGCGGTAACGCCAGATACAATCTTCAGGTGTGGGATATCGAGACGTCCCAGGCGGTCCGCGCCGACTTCAACGTTTCGAATGTCTACGACCTTGACTGCTACTCAAGATGGACGCAGCTGACTAACAATATCTTCGTCTGGTACTACGCCTGCAACTTCTCGTATCTGATTTCCCCCTGCCCGAACGTTCTCAATATCTACAACGATTACAAGTATCTTGCTGAGACCGGAACGATCGGCGTATATACGGAAGGTTCGGAGCGCGGAAACACGTTTGAAGTCCTTCGCGGGTACCTTGCATCGCGCATGATGTGGGATCCTTATATGAGCGAAGAGGAATTTGAGGGTTATCTTGACGAATTTCTCATGATCTACTATGGCGAAGGCTGGGAGTACATCAAAGAATATATTTATATGCAGGATGCCTGCGGCAATCTCAAGGGTTGCTTTATGAACAACTTCGACCGCCCGTGGGATTTCTACGACAAAGGGTATTTTGCCGCGAATTACGATCATATGCTCGAACTGTTCGACAACGCGTACGCGGCGGCGGAGGATGAAGATCAGAGAGAACGCATAAAGCTTGCGCGCATCCACGTATACTTCCTCGGCCTTTCCGCAACATACGAAAGCAACTACGTAAACGGCACGAGCGAACAGAGAAGCAAGTATGCACAGCAGTACGCATATCTCTGGGATCTTGTAAATACCGAAGGTTTCATCGATAAGACGCGTGAAAACGGGTTCAAGTGCACCGAGGTCACGTCAGGAATCTCGGGTCTGTCGAATTTCCCGTCCTCACCGGATAATATTTACGATACTATGAGATGGATCTTCGATGATTTCACGGGTACATGGGAAGATGAGAATAATTGACCTTAACGATTTCCGCGGCGACGACGACAGAGCTCGCATCGCCGCGGCTCTTCTTGAAGCAAAGAAAGAACCCGGAACGAAACTTGTGATCGCTCCGGGAGTTTACCGTATAACTACGGAACGCTCGCGAGAGATACGCGAGTGCGTTATGAGCGGCGAGTACGGCGAGTGCCCGGAGCCCGTGATGTTCTCGCCCGACTTTCCGTACGACAGAGGGATCGATCTTTCCGGCCATAAAGGGACCGTTATTGATGCCGTCGGAGCAAAGCTTATTGTTGACGGGTTTATGGAGGATATCTCGATAAGGGATTGCGAGGGCGTCACAGTCCGCGGTTTTGAGATAGACAACGCGGTAAAGCCGTATACGAAAGCGCTCGTTCTGTCCGTTGACGGATCACGCGCCGCCGTTCGTTTTTCAAAAGAGATAACGGCGAGAGCGCCGATCGTCAGAACTGCGGTCTATTCAAATAAATACTCAAGGTTTATACCCGAGATCTGCGACGTTGATAAACTTGTATCGGCGGACGGTAAGGACGGCGTCATCTCTCTGAAAGGGGATGTGGGAGAAGTCAAAGCGGGCGATGAGATATATCTGTGTCATACTTTTCATTTCAGACCGTCCGTGCTGATCGAGAATGCGTCGAACATAAGAGTTGAAGACGTGACGGTCCATTCTCACGCGGGAATGGGTTTGACCGCGTTCCACGCTGAGAACGTAACTCTCGACCGTTTTCGCGTCGTGCCGTCGAAAGGAGAGCGCTTTTCAACCAATACCGACGCGACGCATTTTACCTCCTGCAGCGGGTATTTGAAGATCACAAACTGCGAGTTCGAAGGGCAGGGAGACGACGGCATCAACGTCCACACTTATTATTACACTCCCGCAGAACACAGCGGACGCAGAGCGAAGCTCAAGATCATGTCGCCGACGTGGACCCATACGCAGAAAATGGACTCGCCGTTCGTTGGAGATACTGCAGAGCTGACGGATAAAATGACCCTCGATCCGAAGGATGAGTATAAAGTCATATCGGTCGAGCGCGACGACGCTGACAGATCGTGCACGGTGACGCTTGACAGAGACCTGCCGGGCGATATGTCGCCGTATCTTTTAGCCGATCCCGACAGAACGCCGCGGCTCGAAGTCAT
>JAFXNX010000099.1 GCA_017529175.1 Clostridia bacterium | reverse complement strand
TTTGATATTTCGTTCGGTTCCAAATGCGGAGCGCCGAAGGAAGAGACCTCAACAACGTAATAATATGATATCTGAGTGTAATCCGCCCTTGCGCGGTTTTCTTTGATGACCCCAAGCTCGGTTATATTGCCGACGGTACAGCCGGTCTCCTCGTTTACTTCTCGCTTCATTGCCGTTACGGGATCCTCACCATCATCGATCCCACCTCCGGGAAATGAGTGCAGTTCAAATTTAACTGCGTGCATAAGAGCATAAAGATCGCCGTTTTTTAGGATCGCTCTTACGGTCTCCCTTGGTTCGGCATTCGACATACCTTCTTCGCCGAATAATAATTTGTCATTTAGTTCAGCAATAAGCTTCATAATATTAACACCTTATTGTCTATTATTCCTGCCCGGTTTTAATGGCATCATCAAGAAGCGCTGTGCCATTTTCAACTGATATTTTAACCTCTTCTAATAAATCGTAATAATAGTTTTTTGCGGCCTCGCGCCTTTGAAACGCGATCTCTTTTCCTCTTTCGGTATAGAAACGGTCGTACATTTTTTCAAGTTTGTATTTATACTCTTGAAAGAATGACGGGTCAGGATCCCCTTCGCCGTCAGACACCGTTCCGTCAGGACAGAAAGTATATAGCGGCTCGCCGACTTTTCCTTGGTAAAGAAGGGTGCGGGCAACGCCGAGCGCTCCGGTCACATCAAGTTTATCCGCGTCGAATAGTATCTTCGCCTCGAGCGACTCCGGCACGTTGTTCTGTCTGAATCTGTGTGTCAGAATACAATGGTGCACTTTGCCGGCAAAGATCTTATCATATCCATTCTCGATCAGATAATTGTGCGCCTTTTCCGCGCCGACCTCGGCGTGCGAAAGTTCGGGGTTTTCATACTGTTCTTTTCTTCCAATATCGTGGAGAAGACACGAGGTGATAAGAACGTCATAATCTACGTTTTTCTCCGTTCTTGCAATATTCAGAGCGTTGTACAGTACTCGGTAAATATGATCCTTGTCGTGTGCACTGTCCTTCATGCACTCAAGCATATAGCATTCTATTTGCCTATATTCTTTTTCAGTCATTTTTCATCACCAAAACATATTGCATATTATGTTTTACTTTGATTTACCGTTTTTTTCGCTTCATCAAACAATACCGGGGTTACAAGCGGATATGTGAGATCTTCGGGGAATTCATCGAACAGTTTTACATCATCCATTTCGCTCTTAGGAAGATTGCCGAGCGCATTTATTATCGCCGCGTAAACCCGCCCGTTTGAATGACCTTCCGAATCGTAAGCATAGTAGTCGCAAACAGGGATAAGCTCTGCGTCCGTCACTCCACTTTCTTCATAAAGCTCGCGTCTTGCGGCTTCGTCTGGCGTCTCTCCGTTATCAATGTGTCCGCCCTGCGTTTCCCACGAGCGGTATACTTTGTGGAAGCTTAGCAGATATTGTCCTCTGTAAAACGAACACACAACGACAAAGCGAAGAGGAGAAAGGGAACCGAAAGGATGTATTTCGCATTTTAATTCACTGTGACCTGTCATTTCAAAACTTCCTTCCACTCCCCGTTTTCTTTATAGTAAAAATGCTCGGAAAAAGAGTCATTGATGAATATGTTATACTTTTCTTTCATTCCGTCTGAAAGCTTCATTTGGGGGAAGTCTTCTATATCCACCCAGAACACCTCTCCCTCGCGAGATGACTCAAGCTCTCCGGTAAAGGTCTCGGTTTTGTAAAAGAAAACTATATACCGCTCCCCGCTGTCTCTCATCCAGTCCTCAATCCCGCAGAGTGTCAGATTTGATACCGTTAGCCCCGTTTCCTCTTTCACTTCGCGGATCACGGAATCGACTACCGACTCGCCGTATTCAATATGCCCTCCGGGAAAGGTAATCCCCGGCCAGTTCGGGTTCACTCTGTTCTGCACGAGTACACGACCTTTCCCGTCGCATATCATACACATATTCGTTAGTATTACGTTTTCCATATATAGTCCTTATTGTTGTTATTTCAAAACCAATGCCAGATACTCAACATTCTCTTCAACCGGGCGGGTACCGTCAATGCGGATAACTGGAATATTCACTGTCTCAATCCAGCGCTCAACGTAATCGTCCGGTCTGTTTTTTGCAAGAGTGAGAAAAGAGTTTTCACTTTCATAAAGGTCTCCTCCCTCAAGCATTCGATCCCCGAACTTTTCATACGATCTGTTGAAAACGCGCTTGTCTCTTTCTTCTCTTGGCACATAGATATAAATGATATGATCGAGAGCCGAAAGAAACTTGTCACCGTAATCGCCCCTTACCGCGGCAAAAATGAAGCGGCTGTCCTCGGCGATCAATTTATTAAGAAGCTTTGTTGCCTCTTCCTTGCTCCTTGGCTGACTGTATTTATAGTCAGGATCGTCTTTCGGGAAATACATATCTTCGACGTCAATAAAGCGATATTCGAGCCGCTGTGCCAACGCTTTACCGACCGTGCTTTTCCCCGAGCCGTTAAGCCCGCAAATAAGAATTCCCATTGCGTCCTCACACTTGTCCGTTTACTATGGTCTCGATCATCTTTACCGCTTCGAGCGCGTTCTCTGCGATATAGTCGGCTTCACAGTCCTTCCACGTATCGCGGAATTCTCCGAGGCTTCCGCGCCCGGCTCCGGTCAAAACGAGAATACCCGTACACCCGGCGTTCTTCGCCATTACAATCTCATTCATTCCCATATCGCCGACGACAAAACACGACGAAACGTCAAGATCGTATTTCACGGCAGAGTCTTCAATTGATCCGGTCTTCGGCTTTTTGCATCGGCAGTTATCCGCTCTCGAATGAGGACAGCAAAGGAAATCGTCGATCAACAATCTGTCAGAATTGAAATACGTAAGTATTCTGTCTCTCTCGCGCTCATACTCT
>JAFXNX010000098.1 GCA_017529175.1 Clostridia bacterium | reverse complement strand
TGTTTTTCACCGCCTGACAGCTTCAGTCCTCTGTTTCCGACAACGGTGTCAAGTCCCTCGTCGCATCTTTCAATGAAATCGAGTATGTTCGCTTTTCTGCACGCTTCGATCAGTTCTTCTTCGGTTGCGTCCGGTTTTGCATAGAGAAGATTATCCCGGATAGTCCCGTTGAACAAATACGTTTCCTGACTGACTATACCGACGTTTGCTCGCAGAAATTCAAGATCGAGCTTCTTTACGTTGATCCCGCCGAAATATACTTCGCCGTCGGTAACGTCATATAGCCGCGGTATAAGGGATATCAGCGTCGATTTTCCCGAGCCCGACGGTCCGACTATAGCGATGCTCTTACCGCTTTTGAGGTCGAAACTTACGTTTGATAGGATCACTCTGTCTTCGTTGTACGAAAAACGCACGTTTTTGAAACTTACGCTTCCGTCCGTTGCCGGAGGGATGATGGCATCCGGTGAGTTCTCGACTTCCACCGGCATGTCGTAATACTCAAATATTCTCGTGAAAAGCGCCATTGAGCGTATCCATTCGACCTGAATATTCAGAAGTGAGTTTACGGGACCGTACATTCTCCCGAGCAGGGCGACGAGAACGGTGATATCGCCGACCGTGAGCGACGAATCATATTTCATCATAATAATACCGCCAACAAGATACAGGAGCATCGGGCCGACGCTCGAAATCGTCTCGATAATTACCATGAACCATCTGCCCGCCATCCGTTCCTTGATGTTCAGTTTTATCATTCTGTGTCCGGCGCTGCGGTATCTTTCGTACTCGTATTTTTCCTGTCCGAAGAGTTTTACGAGCAGCTGTCCGCTGACGGACATCGTTTCATTGAGGATACCGTTAATTTCGTCGTTGCATTCCTGCGCCTCGCGCGTGAGTTTCCATCTTGTCCTGCCCGCCCAGCGTGTCGGAATGGTGAAGAGAGGAACGATCACAATGCCGACGATTGCAAGTACCCAGTTTTGTCTGAACATGATTACAACGGCTGCGGCGAGCGTCACAACGTTGGAGAGTATTGAAGTGAACGTGCCGGATATAACTGACTCCACGCCCGAAATATCGCCGGTCATTCTTGTGATAATATCTCCCTGATTGTTTGACGTGAAAAACCGCTGAGACATTTTCAGAAGGTGCGAGAACATCTTATTACGCATATCGTAAGAGATATGCTGTGATATCCAGTGGTTCAGATAACTCTCAGCGACTCTTATAAGGTTAGAAGCAAGACTGACGGCTAAAGACGCGGTTATGAGTATTATAAGGATCCTGAGGTTTTGGCCCAGAAGTCCGTCGTCGACTATTCTGCCTGTCAGAACGGACGGCAAAAGGCCGAGCACGGAAGATATTAGAATACAACCGAGCACGACTGCAAGTTGCCATTTATAAGGCGTGAGATATGAAAAAATCCGCTTGAGAAGTTTCAAAGTCACACGGGGCCTGTTTTTCTTTTCTTCCTCGGTTAAAGGGCCTCTGCCCATAAAACCTCTGGGGGGAGGAGGCATTTTATGTTCTCCGATCTTTTTAAGATTTTTTGCAGTAAATTACGAGAATAATGAGAAATCGGGATGATCGTTATTCACCGAAAAGCGGAGTTGAAAAATATCTCTCTGCAGTGTCAGGAAGGACTGTAACGACAGTTTTAGCGGGACCCAGCTTTTCAGCTAATTTGATTGCGGCGGCAACGTTGGTCCCGCTGGAGATGCCGCACATTATTCCTTCCTCCCGTGCAAGTCGTTTTGACGTTTCTATTGCGTCGGTATCTGTTACTACGTAGATCTCATCGTATATCTCACGGTTAAGAATATCCGGAATGATCCCGTCCCCGATACCCATCTGAATGTGAGTGCCTATTGTTCCTCCGGCGAGTATAGCGGCATTTTCCGGCTCTACAGCCCAGATTTCTATATCGGGATATTTTTCTTTTAGTACCTCTC
>JAFXNX010000097.1 GCA_017529175.1 Clostridia bacterium | reverse complement strand
AGTGGATCTTTTTCAGAACGTCAGGATGTTCGAAGCAGTACAGTTCCGGAGGCGTCACGCGGTCGTCGAAAAGCCTCACGATCTCCGTGCCCATTGCGCCGTCAAGGAACAGAAAGCCGTCCTTTATGATATTATTGATCTCCACAGTGGATACCGTCCTTTCTGTAAGAACACGTCGTATTCATTGAGCATGAGGAACACGACGAGCGCGCCGCCTCAGGCGCGCTGTCCGAGACTCCCATAAGCGCCGTTACGGACTTTGAAGGAGATAGCATAAGACTTTCCGATGCGAAAAGTCCGATCTTCCGTCCCGCGTCAACGGCGTCGAGGAGCGCCGGTTGAACGTCGAGAGGAAAATCGCCGTAACCGGGGCTGTATCTCCATGTCAGAAAGCGTTCGGTCTTTTTCAAGACGTTCGCTTCTTCCGCGTCGCAAAACTTTTCTATCGCCGCCGACGCTTCCGCGTCGACGACCATCGCGCGAGTAACGTCGACGGACTGATACTTTCTTATAAGCGCGTCGACTCCGGCGCCGAGCGTCGCCGCAAACACGACGGCCTTCCGGCACCCTTCAAGGTGACGCTTTATATCTTCGCCCGTCATAAGAGAGTCAAGCGCGGATATATCCTTGACGGTATAAACGCACCTCGGCGCCATAGCGCGGCACAGCTCTCCCTCGCATTCGTCAAGGATCGCGGAAAAGCCGTCCGGCGCCACGCCCTTTATCCCCATATATCTCATGGCGGTCGCGCGGTCTATGTATTCTTCGTTCATCTTTGCAAAACGCTCTTTACGTTGTTATATATCTTTCTCGCGCACTCCGGATTATTCATCGTATAAAGATGTATACCGCGCACACCGTTTTCGACCAGATCGCATATCTGGGAAGACGCGTAGTCTATTCCAGCGTCGACAAGAGAGTCGGGATCGTCCGAGTATTTCGACATGATGCGGGACAGCTTCGTCGGTATCGCCGCGCCGCACATTGTGACCATTCGTTCTATTTGCTTCGCGTTCGTGACCGGCATGATCCCCGCCGATACCGGAACGTCGATACCCGCTTTAAGCGCTTTCTCGTAGAACGAATAGAAATGAGCGTTCTTAAAAAAGAGCTGTGTTATGAGAAAAGTCGCTCCGGCGTCAACTTTCAGCTTCAGATTCGCGATATCATCGCTCCGGTTCTTTGATTCCGGATGGACTTCCGGATAACACGCGCCGGCAATATCGAAAGCGCCGTATTCTTTAATGAAAGCGGCAAGGTCAGACGCGTGGGTAAAATCCTTCTTCGGAGGATTTGTCGGGCTGACGTCCCCGCGCAGAGCGAGTATATTCTCTATCCCGTGGGACTCGAAATCGCGAAGGATATATTCGGCGTCGCTCTTCGAGGTGCTGACGCAAGTCAGATGCGCCATCGACTCAACGCCGTACTTTGTTTTTATCATCTGCGCAATATCGCGCGTCTTGCTGTCGGCAATATTCCCTCCGGCCCCATAGGTAACGCTTATGAAGTCGGGGGATAAGTCCGTCAGTCCGTCGAGCGTTTTATAAATGACTTCGACGGAATAATCCTTCTTCGGAGGAAAGACTTCGAGCGAAAAAACAGTCTTCTTTTGTTCGTAAAACGATGATATTTTCATATTACGACCTCATTTACAGTGATTTGATATATCTTTACACTTGCCGCAATACCTGCAGCCGTTGCAGTTCTCCCTCATCCGGCACGTCGCGCATTTCTTTGCGACGGGGTACTCTCTGTCCTTTGGAGGGACGAAAAGGCCGGAGCGAAGCGCCTGTACTCGCTGATACGCTTTGCAGACGT
>JAFXNX010000096.1 GCA_017529175.1 Clostridia bacterium | reverse complement strand
CGGCACGTCGATACCGGTATCGAGCATATCCACGGAAATAGCGATCTGCGGCAGTTTTTTCGGGTCTGAGAATTCATCGATCGCGCTCTGTGCGTAGGTCATGTAATTGTCGATCACTTTTGCAAAGCCCGGCAGATGCGGATATTCCTTATTGAACACCTCATAGATCTTCTCGGCGTGGGTATGGTTTTTTGCAAAGATGATCGTTTTTCCGAGTTTTGCGCCGTAATCGATTTTGATCCCGCTTTCCATTACGACGTGCAGCACTTCGCGGATCGTGTCTTCATTGAATATCCATTCATTCAGCGCAGATGAAGCGATGCTTTCGGGAAGATCTCCGTTTTCATCCTCAAAAGTATTTTCATACACTTCTTTATCTTCTTCGGAAAGTTCGTCGTAAACGATGCCTTGCTCAATGAATTTCAGCCGCGTTTCGACCGACATGAAGTCGACAAGATAGCCGTCTTTTACCGCCTGCGCCAGCTCATAACCGTATGTAGGGACGCCGTTTTCCAGCTCAAAGATTTCGTACGTGTTTTTATCGATCTCATCCTTCGGCGTTGCTGTAAGACCTACGAGCGGCGCGTCGAAGTAGTTGAAAATATCACGGTATTTGTTGTAGATCGAGCGGTGCGCCTCGTCGCAGATAACAAGATCAAAGTGACCGGCGGTGAACAGCTTGCCCTTGTCGTCTTTCGCCGTGTCGATAACGTTCATCATCGTCTGATAAGTCGAGAAAACGCAGTGCGCCGTATAATTGTCCTTTTCTTCGCACAGATTTGTAACGGACAGATCCGGCAGCAGATTTACAAAACTGCGCTTTGCCTGCGTGACGAGAGAGTTGCGGTCGGCGAGAAACAGAATGTTTTTCACCCAACCGTGCTGAAGAAGAACGTCGCAGAGTCCGATAACCGTCCTTGTTTTTCCCGATCCGGTCGCCATGACGAGCAGAGCTTTGCGGCGGTTTTTATTGCCGAAAGCGTCACAGACTGCTTTGATAGCGGCTTCCTGATAATACCGTCCCGCGATATTATTGTTGACCATAACGTGCGCCAGACTTGTCCGCATCGTTTGCAGATTGAACAGCTTTTCAAGGTCGCGCTTGGAATAAACCGACGCGACTTTTCTTTCCGGGTAAAGGTTGTCCTGAATGTGCGTTTCAAAGCCGTTAGTCAGAAAGATGACCGGGCGGCGGTGATATTTCTTTTCAAGCAGATCGGCATACAGCTTTGCCTGCTGACGGCCTTTCGCCACGTCGGCGCAGGTGCGTTTTGCCTCGACGACCGCGAGCGCTCTGCCGTCGTCGCCGTATAAAACGTAATCCGCGTAGCCGACGCCCGCCTGATTCGGCATACCGTATAACTCGACTTCATCCTGCCAATCCGCACCTTCGACCCAGCCCGCGTCGCGCAGCATTACGTCTATATAGAGCTTGCGCGTTTTGTATTCGGAAAGTTCGAGCGGCTTCGGAACGTATGTCTGCTGCTGTTCGGCGCGGCGTGCGGACAGTTCCGCTTTCATCGCTTTGTTTTCTTCGATCAGCGCGGCAAGATCGATATCGGAATCGGGTACGTGTACCGGCGCTTCATCCGGCGCGAGTCTCAGAAGAGCCCTGTCAAACGGACGCTCAACGTAATCGTCCGCATAAAAATATGCTACCTCGTCAAGGAAATAAAACAGATTCTCAAGGCAGAGCTCCGCCTGCTCGGCCGTGATCTTTTTGCCGCCGTGCATGACTATATTGCCGAGCTTACGTATGTAATCCATACGCCGCCATATATCCTCGCCGACGATATCGCGGAATTTCTCGTCGTTCATAAGCGACGCGAGCGTATCCTGATACGGCGTAACAAGCTCGCGGTCAACGGAATACATCCACTTCACCGCAAACTCCATCGCTCTGCGGCAGTTGGATACGCATGAGTCGATATCTATATGTAACAGATTTTCTGCAGCGATCGCCACGTCGGCGAAAGAAGAAAACTGCTTTTCTATTTTTAGGAAATTGAAGTTGGACATAGTAAACTTTCTTTATAATTATATTATTGGAGAAAAGGTTAAATTCTTTTCTCTGCGTAATATATCGTATTTTTCTCTTCCAAACATTTGAACGACATTTTTTATATAATTTACTTTTGCATGATCACTATGATAGTAGATTTCAATATCTGAAGCTAT
>JAFXNX010000095.1 GCA_017529175.1 Clostridia bacterium | reverse complement strand
GTGCGGCGATCACTCTTTTCTGTTCTTTTTTTCCTTTTTCTCTTTCTTTTCTTTCCTGTCTTCCTTCATCGGAACGCGATCGAGCAGTCCGCCGCCCGCGTTTTTTTCTTCGTCGGGCGCGGCCGTTTCGCCGGAAACCGTCTCTTCGGTTTCTTCCTCGCCGTCATCGTCCGCGTCCGGTGTTGCGGGAGGAAGTTCCTCATCGTCCCAGTCGATCCGGTGCAGACTTCTGACAGGCGGTTTGTTCGCTTCTTTTTCCTTTATCTTGCCGCCGTATTCCTTCTCCGCTTTCGCGATCTCGTCGTCCGTCATCTGCGGTATCGGGAAGATCTTGGAGATCAGGAATCTCTCTCCGACGGAGAGAATGTTTCTGAAGATCCAGTACACGCCGACGACGGCGGGCATCTGGAACGAGAACCAGGTGGACAGGGCGGGCATCGCGAGGTTCATGATCTTCATGCTGATCTTGTTCTGAGCCTCCGCCGCCTCGGGCGCCTGATAGGTAAACTTCTTCATTATCACCATCGATCCCCACATCGCCAGGAAGACGAGGATCGGAACGATGACGAGCCAGTTTATCGGGTTGATGGAAGGATTGGGAGACAGATCGAGCGAGAAAAGTTTGAACTCGGGAAGTCTGTATTCGGTGATAGGCTTCTCGAGGAACTTCGCCGCCGCTGCCTGCGCGGACTGCGATCCGCCCCTGAGCCAGTTGGAAAGGCCCATCTCGGAATACGTGCCGAGATTCACGTTTAGGTTCTTCGCCATATTCGTCATATTCGTGACGGCCTCGGCGGAGATGCCGCAGATGTATTTGAGCGGCTGAGTGATTATTCTCCACACGCAGAGAATGACGGGAAGCTGGATCAGAAGGGGAAGGCATCCGCCCGCGGGGTTGAAGCCCTCTTCACGGTAGAGATCCATCGTCTCCTGCTGCATCTTCTGCTTGGAAACGTTATCGGTCCTCCCCGCGTATTTCTTCTGGATCGCTTTTACCTTCGGCGCAAGTTTCGCCTGTTTGATGGACGATTTCTGCTGCTTGATCTGAAGCGGCGAGAGAATGATCTCGATCACCAGAGCAAAAAGCAGCACCGACAGAAGGTAGCTGTGCGTAAACGAGTAGAAAAATTTGATAACGTATCCGAGTGGGATAAGAAGAAAATCAAACATCTGATATTATGTCCTTTCTTCGTCGGGAAGCGTCCTCTTCCCGCCGGTCGGCGCGCCGTCGTCGTCCGACGGGTCGCCCTCCCGGATAAAATTCAGTATCCTGCGCCGAAGAGGGTTCTCGGGGACGGGGTCTTCCCCTCCCTTTGAGAACGGATTGCATCTGAGCACGCGCCAGACGGCGAGCGCTCCGCCTATCGCGACGCCCCACTCGCGAAGCGAGATCAGAGCGTATTCGGAGCAGGTCGGGCTGAATCTGCACGACGGCGAGCTCTTCGCGGGAGACAAAAATCTCCGGTAGAACGTCACGGGAAGAGACACGATCTTTCCCGGGATCGATAATACGAAGAGCACGGCGCGCAGCACTCGCTTCAGTACGCGAGATCCCCGCCCGTTTTTTTCTTTTTTCATAGGGTCACCCCGACGGTTCGGTACCGTCGATCATATCCGCCTTGTAAAGGCAGTATTTCAGGTCGCGACGAACTTCCTGCATCTTCAAGACCGTTGAGGGCGTGCGTGCCGAAATTACGATCAGCCATCCTTTTTTGAGCGTCAGTTCCGCGTCTATCTGCCTGTACGCTTCTCTGATGACTCTTTTCGCCCTGTTCCTCTCAACGGCGCCTCCGATCTTTTTTGAGGCTGATATCCCCAGACGGTTGACCCGTGATCCGTCCGGAGTCCCCGCGGCTAACCTGTCCGCCTCCTTGTCACGCAGAACGTAGAGCGTGAGCGAGCGGGACGATACGCGGGATCCGTTTTTGTACGCCTTGCCGAAAAGATAATTTCGGTTCAAGGGATAGATCTTCATGAGTTAATTCCTCAAAACAATAACCCCCGGGAAGGAGGTTATGTCGCTTGTTCTCCGTTATTTACCGGATCAGTGAGTAAGTCTCTTGCGGCCTTTCATACGGCGTCTCTTGAGGACCTTTCTCCCGTCGGCGGTCGCCATTCTCTTTCTGAAACCGTGCTCGCGGCTTCTGTGTCTCTTCTTGGGCTGATATGTCCTGAGCATCTTTTTCCCTCCTTTATATACCGGGTTGACCGATTATTCATTATCGCGCAGATAGACAAGC
>JAFXNX010000094.1 GCA_017529175.1 Clostridia bacterium | reverse complement strand
GGAGCGCCGCCTTCAGCTTTTCAAAATCTCCGGCGGGGGAGAGAAGCTCCGGGCGCTTTATCCTGCTTGTGATCTTTTCGGACATATTCTTATCAGTTTCTTCTTTCTTCTATCATGCGGTTCTTGAGCTCCCACAGCTCGTCGGAAAGGTCGACGTAGTAGTTGTGAGGATTCTCGAAACGGAGCACCTCGTCCCACATGGAGGAGAGCTCCTTCGCGCAGTATTCTTTGACTTCGCCGATCGGCGGGAACTTGTAAACGAGTTTTCCGCCGTCAAAGATCCGGACGAGAAGCTCTCGCGCGGTGAAGTCGTAAAACGTCTTTTTCTTCCAGGTGTATTGCGGGTCGAATATCTCGAGCGGCGTTGACTCGTCTATCTCTTCGTCATACAGAGTGATGAGATCCGCCTCGGCTTTTCCCGTCTCTTTAGAATATATTCTGAAGGTCTTTTTAAAATGAGGATTCGTTATCTTTTCAATGTTTTCGCTGACCTTTATCTTCGGGGTGATAACGCCGCCCTCTTCCGTCGCGGCGAGCTTGTATACGCCGCCGAACACGGCGTTGCTCGACGCGGTGATAAGACGCTCTCCGACGCCGAAGGAATCCACCTTCGCTCCCTGGCGCAGTATCTCCGTGATTATATATTCGTCGAGCGAGTTGGATATCGTTATCTTACAGTCCGTAAGTCCCGCTTCGTCGAGCATTTTTCTGACTTTTTTGGTAAGATACGTGATGTCGCCCGAGTCTATCCTTACGGCGCACTTCTTCTTTCCCATCGGCCAGAGGACTTCCTTTATCGCCTTTATCGCCGCGGGAACTCCCGACTCTGTCACGTTGTACGTGTCGATAAGAAGCGTCGGGTTTTCGGGGTACAGCTTGCAATACGCTTTGAACGCGAGATATTCGTCGTCGAACATCTGTACCCAGGAGTGAGCCATCGTGCCGCCCGCGGGTACTTTGTAGTCTTTATCGGAAAGGGCGCACGCGGTCCCCGCGCATCCTCCGATGAACGCCGCTCTCGCTCCGAGCACCGCCGCGTCTTCGCCGTGAGCGCGGCGCGAGCCGAACTCGGCGATAGGTCTGCCTTCAGCCGCTCTGACTATCCTGCTCGCTTTTGTCGCGATAAGAGACTGATGGTTGATCTGAAGCAGTACGTAGGTCTCGATGATCTGCGCCTCGATGACGGGGGCTCTGACGATGAGAAGCGGCTCGTAAGGAAATACGACCGTTCCTTCCGGCACCGCCCAGACGTCGCCGGTGAATCTGAACGTCTTGAGGTATTCGAGAAAGCTCTCCGAAAAGACGTTCCTTCCTCTCAGATATTCTATGTCGGATGCGGTGAATCTCAGCGATTCAATGTACTTCGCTATCTGCTCGAGTCCCGCCGCAACGGCGTATCCGCCGTTGTCCGGATTCTTTCTGTAAAACACGTCGAAGTACGCTATCTTGTCCTTCATCCCGAGGTTGAAGTACCCGTTGCTCATAGTGATCTCGTAGTAATCGCAGAGCAGGGCGAGTGATTTTCTGTCCATGTTGATCTCCTGTAAAAAGACAGAGGGGAGAAAAAGACTCCCCTCCTTGATTTTTCCGGATAATAATTATTCTGCGTCTTTTGCGGTCTCGACCGTGATATCGTCCACGTCGCTGTAGTCGGGAAGGAAATCGTCGTCAAAATCGTCACAGAAGCAGTCTTCCGTGCAGTTTTCGCAATCTTCGCCGCAGTCAAAAGTAATTTTGAAATACTTTTTGAAAAGTTTGTACGCGGTGATAAAAATAGCTGCAACGGCAGCGGCAACGCTTGCCGAGATAATAATTATTTTCCAAACGTTGATTTTTTTCTCTTGCATAGTAATCACCCCTTCTTATATAATTGCAGAAATACTGCTGTGTATCTGTCTATATTATAACACGTTTTGTTATAAATGCAATAATATTTTAATAAATTTATAATTTGTTAAAAGGTTTTTATCCCTATGACGCTTCCCATCGTACCGCGCACTCCTTTTGTCGCGCGGTGCGAATGGTAAAGCGCGGGGTCGCAAACGGTGCATTTTCCGCAAATATCAATATGCTCTTCCGGGATCCCGCTTTCCGCAAGTATCTGCGTGTTCATTGATACGAGGTCCGCGAAGTACGATCCGTCGCGCTTTTCTATATGGCGCTTTGCAAAATCTTCGCCGCGCGCCGCCGTTACCGCTTCGATAAAGTCGTCCTTTACTTCAAAATGGCATTTTCCGATGCACGGTCCTATCGCGGCACGTACGCTCTCTTTTACTGCTCCGAGACGCAGCGCTTCGGCGACAAGGTTTTCGGCGATCCCGCCGACAGTCCCCTTCCAGCCCGCGTGCGCCGCGCCGACGAGGGCAGCGCCGTCGGACTTCGCACCGGCGAGCAGTATCGGGACGCAGTCCGCGGTGCGAACGAGAAGGCAGACACCTTCGCGGTCGGTGACAAATCCGTCGGAGAACGACAGGTTTTCTCTCGTGATCCCTTCGCCCGCGTTCTCTTCCGTGACGTAACGGACGATCGTCGTGTGGTGCTGCGGAGAGCATACGACGCCGTCGCTCTCCATCCCCGCCGCTTCGCACAGCAAAGCGATATTGCGCTTTACGGTCCCGTCGTCGTCGCCCCGCTCAAAACCCACGTTCATCGACTTCGTGTGCGGGAGCGTGCTCACACCTCCGAGACGCGTTGAGAATGCGTGCGCGACTCCGGCAAGCTCAAGTAACGAGCTCTTCCAGAAACAGTTTTCGTAAACAAACATCGTTTTTTCTTATTTCGTAAGTTCTTTGATCCTTCGGTTGATCCGTTCTCTCATATCAAGGATATACTCGTCCGAGTGAGGATATTCGTCAAACTCTATCGGAGCGATACCGTCCTCGATTATCTTCATCACCTCGTCCCGTCCCGCGAGAGACTCAAGGAGCTTCATCGCGCGAAGGTCGTAAAGCGCTTCGGTGAACGCGGAAAGGTGGAGCGTTTCGTATGCCGTGCCGTCCGGCGCGGGATAAACGGAGAACGCGTCCCCTGCCGGCACGAAATATCCGGCGTCGGTGCAGTGATACGGGTTTATCGGCTCTATCGAATGCTGAGTGTAGTAGAAGTTGTATCCCCACTGCAGGAATCCCGCGATCTTGAATTTATAAAATTGCGTTGCGATTATTCTGTTTCTCGCCTGAGGCATGGCGACAAGACGGTTCGAGACTTTTGTGTACTGACAGCAGCAGTAGTATACCCAGAGATCCTTCACTTGCGCGTCGATGAACGGCTTGACGTGATCGGTCGAGATGATCGGGTTTTTCATCGCGCCGGTCTCGTAGAACGCAAAGTCAGAGTCCGCATCGACGATAACGCACCCTTCGAGCGCGTCTTCGACAACTTTTTTTGCTTTCAGATAGTTTTCGAGATTTGCGCTTCCCGGTTCGTCCGAAAGGTGGAAGAAGCATCTGTCAAAAACTCCGAGTAAAGTGAGCTCGGATTTCAGCGCGGGAAGGAAAGCGGAGAGGAACGCGGAATACTCTTCTCCAACAGAGTCCGTTTCCCATCCGAATATCCGCTTGTACTCGCCGTCGACCGTCGCCATGACCTTCGGCGCATGCTTTGCTCCCCACTGCGTAAAGAGATGCGAAATTTCAAAGTATTCCACTCCGAGCGAGAGGCAGAGGTTTACCCAGCGCTTGAGTTTATCAAATCCGAACGAGTATTTCCCGCCGTCAAGATATACGTCGACGAGCTGTACCGTCGGACGCTCGCCTCCTATCGCGGTGTCGAGCGCGGGGGTGATGACCGGAGTCAGTATCATATTGATACCGTTTTTGACCGCGGTCTTGATGAACTCTCCTATTATGCGCCAGTGTTCCTCGGAGAATATCTCCGTTTTGTAATAGGTCGCAAGACAGTCGGAGTGGAACCACTGTGTTATCTTGATCTCCTGCTTCGGCAGGACAGCGTTTATGATCTCAAGCTCGAAAGTCGCCGTGGCGAGCGTTTCCTCTTTGTCGTCGACAAGGGAGAACTCTATCGGGAAAACGCCGGACACTCCGTCTTCCGGGATCTCGACGTCGATACGCAGACACATGAACTCGTCTTTGAAAACGAAGAGCTGCGACTTCTCGGTTACGGGCACGAGAAGGTCGGGGTAAAGCCCCGGCTCGCGGCTGATATAGTAATCGTCCGCTTCGACTTTGTACATCGGAAATCTGACGGGGACGGAATCGACTCTCGAGACTTTTACGTAATCCGCGATCGGCGACGATACGCGGTAGTACATTACTTCTTTTACGTCAGGGCGCATATCGCTTGAGCAATACGCTATCTGATATGTGAATCTTTCGCCGAGAAGCGCGCTCGCACGGCTGAATTCTTTGACGCTTTCTATTTTTTCGTTTGCAAAATGTTTTTCAAGGGAAGATATACTTTTGATCTTTACGGTTTTCATAACGACCTCCGAGGATTGATGCTTTGATTTTAGCATAATCTTAACGCTATTACAAGCGGTTTTTATAACTTCTTCCGGCGCCGGTAATTGTGTGAATAAATTGTAAACAAAACAGCGTCTCTATTGAACGTAAAACAAAATGTGTGCTATAATTACTCCGAATGTTGATATTATAAATTAATATTTTAATTAAATATTCTTCTAAAAGAAAGGACGGTACCATGGACAAATTGCTCGAGTGTTTATCCGTTACCGGAATAGGTCTCGGAACGGTCTTCGTCGGACTGATATGTCTTGTCGGGATATGCAAGCTGATCGGGCTCGTATGCGAGAAGCTGCCGGACGGAAAGAAAGAGAAGTCAAGCGCGGATACTGCGCCTGACGTTATCCCGAACAGGCAGGAATTTATTGCCGCTGTTTCCGCGGCGCTCGCCGAAGAGCTCGGAGAAGACGTTACGGCTATCAGAATAACGTCTGTAAAACGCATCTGAACACAAATCAAAAATTAATGATTGACGCCGCAGAGCGGCGCGGAGGTTTTGAAATGAAAAAGTATAAGGTCAACGTAAACGGTACGATGTATGAGATAACCCTTGAGGTGTGCGACGCCGAAGAGGTAAAGGGAGACGCTCCCAAAGCCGCTCCCGCGACAAGCGCGGCGCCCGCGGCAAGCGCGGCGGCGCCCGCCGGCGGCACAAAGGTCACGAGCCCTATGCCCGGCAATATCCTTGCAGTCAATTTCACAAGCGGTCAGAACGTAAAGAAAGGCGACGTTCTGTTCATCCTCGAGGCAATGAAAATGGAAAACGAGATAATGGCGCCTTGCGACGGTAAGATCACCGTTCTCACGACAAAGGGTTCCGCTGTCGAGACCGGCGCGGTCCTCGCGGCGATCGAGTGAGATGACCGGAGGTTTTTGAAATGTCAAGAAAAGTTTTAGCGTTTCTTCTTTGCGCTGTGATCGTTCTCGCATCTCTTGTCGCTTTCGCTTCCGGTGTCGGCGCGGAGGACGATAAGAAAACGAACGAGAGCGCGCAGACGGAAACGGAAAAGACCGCCGCCGAAACGACTGCCGCGGCGGATACGAAGAAGGACGGCGACGAAACAAAAGCGGACGAAAAGGCTGACGAAAAAGCCGAGACGTCCGGCGACGCCGAGACCGCGGACAACGCCGAGACCGACGTTTTTGAAGGAGCGATCGTCCCGGAGGACAGCGCATCGGAGGAAGACGCCGCCGCTTTGGAGAGCGAGAAGCTCGCTGCCGAAGAAGCGTCTGACGGCGCGCAGGAAGTGCTGACGATCGGCGCGACGGCTTCGTCCGATGATGCCGAGCCGAAGAGCGAGTCGAAATTCGTCCGT
>JAFXNX010000093.1 GCA_017529175.1 Clostridia bacterium | reverse complement strand
TATTTTCTTAAGAAGGATCTTCAGAAGCGTAGACTGTCCCGTGCCGTTTGCGCCGCAGATAAAAAGATGCTCGCGCTTCTTGACCTCGAAGCTTATGTCTTCGAACAGAGTTTTGGCGGGATATTTCATTGACAGAGATCTTACTGAAAGAACGTCGTTGCCGCTTTCCTGATTTTTCGTGAATCCGAAACGGATGGACTTCGGCTCGTCTGCGGGGCGTTCGACCTTCTCCATACGCGCGATCGCTTTCTCGCGGCTCTCGGCGGCGATGATGTTGCGTTCGCGGTTCCATCGTCTTTGCTGTTCGATATACGCTTCGAGACGCGCGATCTCTTTTTGCTGGAGATCGTATTTTTTCTCCGCGGCTTTGCGGTATTCTTCTTTCAGCTTTATATATCCGCTGTACGGCGCGCCGTACAGCTTTGCGCCGTGGTTTTCCACGTCAAGCGTTTTCGTCGTTACGCGATCGAGAAAATATCTGTCGTGGCTGACGACGAGAAGCGTTTTTTTGTACGATGCGAGGACTCCCTCGAGCCACTCCATCGTATCTGTATCGAGGTGGTTAGTCGGTTCGTCGAGGATGAGGATGTCCGGCTCTCTGAAAAGAAGTCGGGCAATGTTCAGTCTTTCTCTTTCCCCTCCGCTGAGCGACGATATTTCCGCGTTAAAATAATCTTCGGAAAAACCGAGCTTTGAAAGCAGACTCCGGCATCTCGATTTATAATGGAGACCGCCGTTGTCGATGAATCTCGTGTTCACTCCGGAAAACTCTTCGGTATATCTTTCAAGCTCTGCGCCGCAAGAGTGTTTCATCAGTTCTTCAAGCTCGGAAAGACGCGCCTCGTCCCGGCACAGCCCGGGGTATGCCGCATACATCTGCGAGAGCACCGTGCTGTCGAAAGTGTCTCCGGTGACGACGTTGAAAGCGTCGTTCTGTTCCATCATGCCGAGGATGCGGTCTTTTGCGATATAGACGGCGCCGTCAGACGGCTCGGTGTTACCGGCGATCATCGCAAGAAGGGTCGATTTCCCCGACCCGTTAATGCCGACGATACCGACCCTGTCGCCTTCCTCGACGGCAAAGTTTATGTTATTAAGGATCTCTTTTGTTCCGACTCTGAATGACAGAGCGCTGACGCTGAGTATTATCATAATAAACCCGAAATTGAGCCGCGTGGAGCGGCTCAATCATATAAAAATGCTTATTTTCTTTTTACGATTCCGCCGATCGCCAGTTTGCCGATGACGGCGATGGCGATTATGATCCCCGCTATCTGAAAGAATGAGAGGCGCGACACCTTTGACTTGATAACCGAAGATGCTTCCGCGATAAAGTTTGATATTGAGCTTTCATCGTCATCATCTTTTTCGGTATGTTCGCCGTCCGATGCGGCGCTGTTCTCGAATCTGTCGAAAACGGGCGCTTTTTCTATCGGAAAGAGGTTTGCAGGGAACTGGCCGAGGGACCTATTGTATTCCTTTGCCGCAACTCTGTATTCCTCGGAATCGCCGAGACGTTCGAAAGAAGATACGAGCTTGTCAAAATGATCGTTTGCGCTTTGCGCGTCATCTTTTCCGGCTTCCGGGAAATGGTTTATCAGGTTGCATACGTCCTCGGCTTTGTTTCTGACGTTCTTCGCGATATCCGCGTCTTTCCAGAACGGAGAAGGCGACTCTGAGTCAAGCTCTCCGATCAACTCCCGAAGCTCGCCTGCCGCCTCGTTACCGGGGGACAGCGACTCCGAAAGAGACAGAAGACTTCCGGCTTCCTTTACCACATTTGCGATACCGGTTTTGATCCCCGAATCTTCATAATACTCTTCGACGACCGATGCGCGGCTCGAGACTGCGCGGTAAACGCTGAGCGCGGAGAACAGGATCACCACGGCGATAAGCACAAACACCGCGAACGCGCGGTTCGTTTTCCAGAATATCTGACGCTTTGTGATCGCTTCTTTTATCTTCTTTTTTACGTCCGGCGCATCGGGCTTCTTTGCGTTCGGGTCGCGGCTTGCCGAATATCTGAATTTAGCGCCGTCGTTGTTTGTAAGATTGATATTCTTCTTATCCGTCATTGTGTCGCTCTCCTTTCCGTGTGGATTTCAGGCAGATATCTTTTATCAGTTTTCAGACGGCGCGCCGTTTTCCGACTTGAGCTTCAGAAGCTTTGTACGCAGTTCGTCTTCTATCTTGACGAGTTCCGCTTCCGCGGCGCGTCTTCCCGCTCTGCCGTCTTCCTGGATCTTCTGTACTTCTTCGAGCGTTGAAATAAGCTCGCTGTTCGTGTGCTGGAGCGTTTCGATATCGACGATACCGCGTTCGCTCTCCTTTGCGACCTCAACCGTCGCCGTGTGGAGCGCTTCCGCGTTCTTCTTAAGCAGTTCGTTCGTCATATCCGTTACCGCTCTTTCCGCTTCCATCGCCTGCTTTGAATGAGCAAGTCCGAGGGAGATGAGCATCTGGCTCTTCCAGAGAGGGATCGTATTGACGATCGTCGACTGTATCTTTTCCGTCATAAGGGCGTCGTTGTTCTGTACGAGACGGATCTGCGGCGCCATCTGGATGGATATCGTGCGGGTGAGTTTGAGGTCGTGCAGTTTCTTCTCGAATCTGTCGCACATTGCTTCGAAATCGGACGCCGCCTGCGCGTCTTCGGGAAGTCCGCTCGACGCCGCCTTTTCGCGAAGCTCCGCAAGAGTCGTTTCGCGCTCTTCTTTGAGACGGCGCTCGCCTGCGATGATGTACATCGTAAGCTCTTTGAGATAATCAAGATTTATGGCGTAGAGCTTGTCGAGCATCGAGATATCCTTGAGAAGGACCACCTGATGTCCTTCGAGGGACGCGACGATGGAGTCGACGCTCTTTTCCGCCTTCTGATATTTTACCTTCATCGTTTCGATCTTGCGCTTTGATCTGTTGAAGAAGCCTTTGATGCCTTTCGAGTCGTCTTCGGTTATACCTTTGAGCTCGGAAACGAGACCCGCAAGCATATCCCCGACTTCTCCGAAGTCTTTTGTCTTGACGTTTTCAAGCGCGCTGTCGGAAAAATCCGCCACTTTCTGCTGCGCCGCCGCGCCGTACTGCATTACGAGACTGCTGTTTTTGATGTCGATGCTTTTCGAAAACTCTTCGACTTTTGCCATCTCCTCCTCGGAGAGCATATCTTCATAGTTGGGTTCCGCTGCCGCCGTTGCAACAGACGGAATATCCTCGGATTTGACCGCCGCCGATGCGGAGGACGTAAGCGGGTCGAGGGTAAGCTCCGGCATACTCTTTGCAGCCGTTCCGTTTTCAAGTTCGCTCATTTCTTTATCTCCTTAATCATCTCGTGATTTATTTTTGCATTTAGTAATTATTTTACGGCTCCGCCGTCGCCCATCAGAGCGTTCAGTACGTCGATATCTGTCGCGACGTCAAGGTTGTCGTTTGCAAACAGCGCGTCGAGCTGGCGCTTGAAGGCTTCGTCTATCGATACGAGAGACCCTTCGATCGCTTCCATCGAGGAGACTATGTTATCTCCTTGCGTGCCCTGACGGTAAAGCTCGATGTAATTGTTCATCATCTTTACCACCATCGGCAAATACAGATTCAAAAACTTTCTTGCGATCTTCAGGTCTTCCGGGTGCGACATAAGGTTTTGCGCGATGCTGTCGGTCGACGCTTTTATCGATAGCAGTTTATCGGACGCGTCGGTCGATCTTGAAAAGACGAGCGGCTGAGCTTTTTCGAAAAGCTCCGACGCGCCGCCGAGCGCCGCCAGCGCCTCGTCAAGCTCCGGTATTCCGAGAGAGGGACGGTCTTTGTATACCGTAACGTTTTTTGTCACCTTGAGAGTTATCAGAAAGACCGCGGCGCATATCGCGCCGATCACCAAGAATCCCGCAAGACTGTGAGGAGTGAAAATGAGAGAGAGCAGGGCAAACGTTGCTGCGGTGCTGTAATAAGGCGCCGTCGAACGCTTCGATACTTCGATCTTCCTCTTTATCATTGCTTCTTTCCTCCGTGGTCTTTCGTTTGAAATTCAGTTTGCGCGGCGTTACGGCTCGATGAACTCGGTGTCGATCTTCATTTCTTCGGAAACGTCTTCATAATCCTGAAGCTCCGAAGTTTCCGCTTTATGCTGCGGCTCGTCGCCTTCTTCGTCGACGTAGTCCTGAAGTTCGTCGGGCTCTTTTTCGGCGTCGGCGTCGGCGCCGTCGTCTTCCGGCTCCGTGATATCATCGTCGTCTTCCGGCTCCGCGTCTTCCATAGCGCTGTCGTCCGCGTCTTCCTCGTCGTCATCAGATACGTTTACGTCCGCCTCGGCCGCTTCTTCGCTTTCGTTTCCGGACTTCGCGTCTTCCGCTTCGTCCGCGTCTTCTGACGCATTCTCGACTTCGGACTGCGCGCCGTCTTGTGCGGTTTCCGCCTCGGCCGCGCCGCTTTCCGCCGCATCCGTTTCAGCTTCTTTTTCTTCCGCGCTTTCTTTCTCTTCGAGTAACGCTTCCTCATTTGATTTTTCGCGCGACATAATGAGTCTTTCTCCGAATGTGAAGACTACATACAGCCACATTACTGCGCAGAAGGCGGTCTTAATTATATCAAAGTCGAAAACGTCGACGTTAACTATGCGTATCGCAATGCGCGACAGAGCGATCGTGCCGCCCGTCGTTGCCGCGAAGAGACCCGCGAACACATACTTACGGTTCATTTTTTTGCGGGATATCGAGATACCGGTATCCGCCGTGAAGTAGAGCATGAACGATATGAGCATTACGGTCTCGTAGATCTTGAGCGGCGCGTTGAGCGGCTCGTTCCTGCTGAAATAAAGATTTAAAAGCATGAACGCGCAGGCCAGCGCCGGGGAGATACCGAGGATCGAAAGATTTTTCTTCTTCTTTAATATCCCCGCCGCTTTTATGGTGAAGAAAGCGACGGACAGAGCGGAGAACGCCATTTCAGCCATCAGAAGTCCCGGCTTCTCCTCGGGAATCCCCTGACGTATGCGCGAGACGAAGTACAGAGCCGACATAAGACCCGTCAGTATGCTGAAGAAAACTCCGACGAACGTATAGTCGCCCCGCTTCGGGTCGAGATCGATCTTTTTTTCGGGGGATATGATGAATCCTACAAGTCCGAGCGCGGCGCCTCCGATCGAGATCGCGAGCGCCGAGGTCGCGAACACCGAGCCGAATTCAAAGTGTTTTATTGACGCATCGTAGTCGTTGTCCATCGCCAGATACAGCACGACGGAGCCGACAAGCGCCGCGGAGACCGCGACACAGAACAAAAGTATAAGATAAGTTTTGATTTTTGAATATTTCAAATTGAGCACACTTTCCGGCGGCAGTAAACAATATATTGTGCAATGATGAGCCTGCCGTCCATAAATCTATTATTTAGTATTATATCATATAACTATAATGGTATCAAGAAAATATATTCATTTTTTTCAAATAGTGCAAACTGCACAAAATTCATCCGAAATATAAAGAAAATTTCTACATATTTTTTCTTTTGAGAAAGGTTGACAATCTTTTTATATATATGGTATACTATTCGAGCATGGCGTGGTCGTGCGGGAGGTTGCCGTCGCTAAGTGT
>JAFXNX010000092.1 GCA_017529175.1 Clostridia bacterium | reverse complement strand
TGAGTTATAATGAGGTATAAAGATTTTGAGAGGTATTTATCATGGATTGTATTTTCTGTATGATAGCCGAGGGCAAAATACCCTCGACAAAGGTCTATGAGGACGACGACATCCTCGCGTTCCGCGATATAAATCCGCAGACGCCCGTTCACGTTCTCGTGATCCCGAAGAAGCATATCGCCTCCGCGGACGAGATAACAGAGGAAAACTCTTCTCTTGTCGCGAGGATCTTCGAGGCGATACCTAAGGTCGCGGCAAAAGAGGGCCTGACGAACGGCTACCGCGTCATAACGAACGTGGGTGAGGACGGAGCGCAGTCCGTAAAGCATATGCACTTCCACATACTCGGAGGCAAAAAACTGCCCGAGAGGATGTCGTGACCGTCTACTCAAAAAACCGACTGGATTCAGTCGGTTTTTTCCGTTGTTGACAAATTATTTGCCCGATGCCGCGAGGTGAGCTTTGATCTTTTCGATAAGCTCGTCGGCGTCCGTTCCGTGAACGGCGCAAGCGTCCTCGATGGACTCCCCTCTCGAATGAGGACATCCGAGGCAATGCATACCGATCTCGAAGAAAAATTTTGCCGAATCGATATCGTAATCAAGAATATCGCCGATAAGAGTTTGTTTCGTTACTTCCATTTTAACTTCTCCTTATTTATTGCTTATTGTTTGCCGTATGATCCGTTTTATTCCGCGACTTTTTCAATGTCCGCTCCGAGCGCGCGAAGCTTTCCGACGATGTCGCTGTAGCCGCGTTCTATGTATCCTATATTCGTGATGGTCGTCTCGCCTTCTGCGATAAGACCCGCTATCACCATAGCGACTCCCGCGCGAAGGTCTACCGCTTCCACAGTCGTTCCGTGAAGCGCGTCGACTTCGGAGATGACCGCTGTATGTCCGTTGATAGTTATATCCGCTCCCATTTTCCGCAGTTCATCCGCATATTTGAAGCGGTTTTCATAAACGCCCTCGACGATGATCGACGTCCCGTGAGCGCGCGTGAGCATTGCCGACATCTGCGGGTGCATATCCGTCGGAAAACCGGGATACGGTCTTGTCTTGAGTCTTGTCGCCTTTATCTGACCGCGCCCCGTGACGACAACGGAATCGTCGAGTTCTTCAACTATCGCGCCAACGTCCTCGAGCTTTGCGGTGATCGCCTCAAGGTGTTTGGGGATGACGTTGTCGATCCGTACGCACCCTCCGGTCGCCGCCGCGGCTATCATATAAGTCCCCGCTTCTATCATATCGGGGATGATCGCGTAAGTCGAGCCGCGAAGAGAGGAAACGCCTCTTATCTTGATAACGTCCGTACCCGCTCCGGTTATCCTTGCGCCGCAGGTATTGAGAAAGTTCGCAAGGTCGACTATGTGCGGCTCGCGCGCCGCGTTCTCGATCATGGTGTTGCCCTTTGCGAGAACAGCCGCGAGCATTATGTTTATCGTTCCTCCGACAGTTACAGTATCGAAGAACACGTCGTCGCCGATAACGCCGTCGGGCGCTTCGACGTCTACCGTCTCATCCTTCGTTACGACTGTCGCGCCGAGCGCTTCAAAGCCCTTGATGTGCTGGTCTATCGGTCTTGTACCGCCGAAGTTGCACCCGCCGGGAAGCGATACGTGAGCTTTTCCGAATCTGCCGAGTTCCGCTCCGAGCAGATAATACGACGCGCGGAGTTTTTGAACGAGTTCGGTATTTGAAGTTCCCTGTTTAATGTCCGTGCAGTCGATTATATAAGTCGTAGCGTCGGCTCTTTCGATCTTCGCGCCCATATCGCGAAGAATGTCGATCGACATGGTGATATCTCTGACGTCGGGTACGTTTTCTATTTTACATTTTCCTTTAACAAGTACGCATGCGTATAATATCGGGAGCGCGGCGTTTTTCATTCCGCCGATCGAGACCGTACCGGAAAGCGCAGTCTTGCC
>JAFXNX010000091.1 GCA_017529175.1 Clostridia bacterium | reverse complement strand
TGAGTTGCTTGCGGACTCTGCCCACCTTTATGATACCGTCGTCCCGCAGGAATTTTCTTATCTCACCCATTATCATTGGTACTGCGTATGTGGAGAACGCGGTCCCGCGGCTTAAGTCAAAGCTCTTTATCGCCTTAAGCATTCCGATCATGCCTATCTGTATAAGGTCTTCAAGATCGCATCCTCTGCCGGCAAAACGCCTTGCAACAGACGTGACGAGAGAATAATTATCCTTTATCAGGCACTCGACCGCGTTATCGTCACCTCGCGACGCTTTTACAAGATTAGCTTCGTTCGCCTCAAATCTGTTCGGACAGTTTTCCATGTTATGTATTCGAGCTGCCTATTTTCTTTTCAAGACGGACTCTTGTGCCTTTGCCGACTTTTGAATATACCTTCATTCTGTCCGTGAAAGTCTTCATTACGGTAAAACCCATGCCAGATCGCTCCCCGTCGGTATTTGTTGTGAATAGCATCTGTTGCGCCGCGTTGACGTCCTCGATCCCGCAGCCTTTATCCGTAACGTCGATCACAACGGTATTATCGTCGTAAAGCGCGGCTTTCATCTTTATATTACCAACAGTTCCGCGGTAGCCGTGTACGATAGAATTTGTAACAGCTTCGGAAACTGCGCATTTAATATCCGATATTTCTTCGACTGTCGGATTTGTCTGCATCAAAAACACCGACATAAAAGATCTTGCAAGAGATTCATTCTGTGATACCGACGGAAACGTTAAAGATGCAATATTCAGTATCTTCCGTTTATTTCTTCCGTTCATTGTTTTACCTTCTTTCTGACAATATTTATGATCTTCGAGCATCCCGCAAGTTTTAATATTTTGCTGACAGCGTCAGTCGGCTCATAAATATAAAACTCAAAACCGAGTCCTGTCGCGCACTTGTACCTGCCGAGTATCAGTCCGAGTCCCGAGGAGTCCATAAAATCAACGGAAGAGAGATCAAGATATACCGCTCCCGGTCGCTTTACGAACATTTCGGAATCCATGGTCTGTCTTATGATCTTTGCGCTGTGGTGATCTATTTCCCCCGCGACCGAAAACCATATCTGATCTCCTTTAACGGCAGTCGTGAGAATTTGCGGCGTATTATTCACTTTATCACTTCCTTGTTTTGATAGTACAGTTATGATTTTAATCGTGACAACGCAAAAAAATTGTCATAAAATAACAACTTTTCAAAATAATTTGATATATGTTATTGACAACGATAAAGTACTATGCTACACTAAATATATAATATTATATTATATGGAGAGATTATGGAGATTTTACGCGGAAACGCCGTAATAGGACAGTCAGGAGGTCCGACAGCCGCCATCAACGCGAGTCTTGCCGGCGTAATATCTCGCCTGATTTCATCTGAACATATCGGCAAAGTTTACGGAATGAAAAACGGCATTGAAGGGTTCTTAAAAGAAGACCTTATCGATATTTCCGCCGTTTTCGAAGAGAATACCGCGAATAAACTCGAATCTATGTCGCACACTCCCGCGTCAGCTCTCGGGTCTTGCAGAAAGAAGCTCCCGCGCCCGTCTGACGATCCGTCGTTTTTTGAAAACCTTATATCCCTTTTCAAAAAGTACGATATCAGATATTTCTTATATATCGGCGGAAACGATTCGATGGACACAGTCGCAAAGCTCTCCGAGTATACTTCATCGATCGATTATAAAATTCAGGTAATCGGCGTTCCGAAAACGATCGACACCGATCTGTGCATGACCGATCACACTCCGGGCTTCGGATCGGCCGCAAAGTACATAGCGACTACTGTTCAGGAGATCATCAGGGACTGTTCGGTTTATACCGTACCCGCCGTAACGATCGTTGAGATCATGGGCAGAGACGCCGGATGGCTGACTCTTTCAGCGGGTCTCGGAAGAATAGTTAACGGTTTTGCTCCCGACTATATTTATCTTCCCGAAAGGGCATTTTCACTCGATTCTTTTCTTGACGACGTAAAAGATGCGCTCGCGCGTCACCCGAACGTTGTTATCGCGGTTTCGGAAGGACTTCGGGACGGCAACGGAGTCTACGTCGGAGAAGGAACTCAAAGCGGAGTCGCGGACGTGTTCGGCCATAAGTATCTGTCCGGAACCGGAAAAGCGCTCGAGCTCTATGTAAAAGAGAAAATAGGATGTAAAGTTCGCTCGGTCGAGATGAATATCTCTCAAAGATGCGCGTCTCACATATCGTCCGCAACAGATATCTGCGAGTCTTTTGAAGCAGGAGCTGCAGCTGCTGACGCGGCATTATCCGGCGTCAGCGGATGTATGATGGCGATAGAAAGACTTCCCGGAGACGAATACGCCGTAAAATACGTTCCTAAAGAGATAGGAAGTATTGCAAACGCGGTAAGATGCGTTCCCGACGAATATATCAATAAAGAAGGAAACAACGTAACTGACGATGGTCTTCGCTACGTTCTTCCTCTTATCATGGGTGAAGTCGCTATTAAATGGAGAGACGGACTTCCCGAAATATTTGTATTTTAAAAAATTTAATAAATTTCTATTAAGGAGAAAGTTATGCCTGAATTCAAGTATGAAATCGTCAAAACTCTCGGTGTAGTCTCTCAACCCAACAACGGCTGGATCAAAGAGCTCAATCTTATCAGCTGGAACAACAGAGAGCCCGTTTATGACCTTCGTACATGGGACGAAGCTCACGAGAGAATGGGAAAGGGTATCACCCTTACCGAAGAAGATCTCAAAAACCTCAAAGAACTGCTTAACACACTTGATGAGATCAAATAATTTAACGGGGCGGATCACCGCCCCGTTAAATTATTTAGTGTACTCCGCGAGGTTCTGCATCACTGTTCCGACAGAATCAAGCGCTTTTGCGGCTTTACGGCGTAGTTTTCTGCCCGCTTTCGGTCTCATTGAGTACATTGACACAGCGGAGACTGCGGCTCCCACCATAACGCCCGCCACGACCCCTTTTGCAGTTCTTTTAGTTGCTTTCGTCATATCTATCACCTCACATTTGGATTTCACTACTATTCTTCGCCGGATGTGAGATTTTATACATAAAAGAGCGCTCTTTACCAACAAAGAACGCTCTTTATTTTTTGTTTTGCCTTAATACTTCAAAAGAAAGAATTGACGCGGCGCTCGCCGCCGACAGGGAAGCGTTGAAACGTCTTCCGCAATCGAGACGGACTGTCATATCGCATTCATCGAGAAGGGCTCTTGAAATGCCGCGTTTCTCACCGCCGACGATCAGATAAAGCGGCTTTGTGAGGTCAGCTTCATATGCGCTGACGGAATCTCTTATCCCGGCGGCAGCGACCTTATAGTGTGCGGACTTAAAAAGTTTCACCGATTCTATCGGATCTGAACATCTTATATCTATCAGCTCCGACGCTCCGGCGGACGAACGGCAAACGACTCCCGCCGCGCTCATCCAGTTTCGCGGAGTTAGAATTATGCCGTCGGCGCCCGACGAATAGATCGAACGGATAGCATATCCGAAATTGTAAGGGTCCTCGATGCCCTCGATCATTACGTAGAATCCGTCGCGGCAGATAAAGTCTTCCGACAACTCTTTGATAGTTCTCGACGAGCAGAGCGCAACGATTCCGCCGTGGCTGTTTCCGACGGTGATATCTGATATCGCGTCGCTTTTGCAGTATTCGATCTCAAACGAATACTTCGGCGCGACAGATTCAAGATATGATATTTCCTTTTGATGAGCGCTCGCTCTTGTCTTATCGATCAGAACTTTTTCTATCCGTCTGTCAGAGATGCGCGTTTCCATCACGTTGATCACCGCTCTTATCGACGTCATCCCTTCAAAGACGAGAGATTCTTCAAACCTCGATTCTTCGCTTCTCATTTTATGACTTTGCGGCGTTCATTTTGAGGTACGCGTTGATAAATCCGTCGATCTCTCCGTCCATGACAGCCTGTATGTTTCCGTCCTCGTATCCGGTACGCGTATCTTTTGCGAGCGTATACGGCATAAAGACATAGGATCTGATCTGCGCGCCCCACTCTATATTTGTCTTGACGCCCTTGATATCGTCGATCTTTTCAAGCTTTTCGCGCTCTTTGATCTCCATCAGCTTTGACTTGAGCATTTTCATGGCGTACTCTTTGTTCTGAAGCTGACTGCGCTCCGTCTGACATCCGACAACGATACCTGTCGGTATATGGAGTATTCTGATAGCTGAGTCCGTTTTATTTATGTGCTGTCCGCCTGCGCCGCTCGAACGGTGCGCGGTGATCTCAAGATCCTCGTCTTTGATCTCGATCGTGTTGTCGTCGTCAAACTCCGGCATTACCTCGACTGACGCAAACGACGTGTGTCTTCTTCCGGAAGCGTCGAAGGGCGATACTCTGACAAGTCTGTGCACGCCGTTTTCGCTCTTCAGATAACCGTAGGCGTTATTTCCCTCGATCATAATAGTAGCTGATTTGATACCTGCCTCGTCTCCGTCGAGCCAGTCTACGAGCTTTACGTTGTATCCGTGTTTTTCGCCCCATCTCGTATACATACGGTAGAGCATAAGCGCCCAGTCCTGCGCCTCGGTGCCGCCCGCGCCGGGATGGAAACTCAAAATAGCATTGTTTCTGTCGTACTCTCCGGAGAGAAGTATCTCGATCCTCTGACGCTCTTCCTCTTTTTCGATATCCTTGACGTCTGCGACGATCTCGTCTACGACGCTCTCGTCGTTTTCCTCTATCGCCATTTCTGTGAGAGTAAGGGTATCCTCGACCTTTTGAGCGAGCTTTTCATAGTTTTCGATTTTTGACTTGATAACTTTTATCTGTTTGAGAACTTTCGCGGAATTTTCCGCGTTGCTCCAGAAATCAGCGTCGAGAGTTTGTTTCTCCATCTCGTCCGCTTCACGTCTTAACTCGTCGATCCTGAGAGCCGCGGCAAGCTCCTTCAGTTTGTCGTCAAAATTTGAAAGTTTATATTTTGCATCTTCAAGCGCTATTATCAATGTTTTATCCTCCGTTAATTTATATCGTCTATGTCAACGTATTCAAGTTTTTTGATCTTTGCGTTCTTTGGCGGAACGTACTTAAGCGGGTCAAAAATAAATTTGCGGCATGAGCCTGCCGCGGAAACGATACCGCGTTTCTCGCAAAGAACTATATCGGTATTGACAAGAGCTCCCGCGCGCTCGCAATATTTACATATCCGTTCTATTTTCTCGTCTTTATATTTCATTATATCAACGTTCTGCGCGAAACTTCTGCGGCATTACCTTTCTATATTTTATAATATTATATCTTATTTATGCGAATAAATCAAGTAGTGACCGTCATTTACGGATTCTTTTTCTCTCAATGACAGAAAACAACATATAAAGCGCGGTCAGAAAGACAGATATTTCAATAAAATATCCGTGATCTTGCATAGATACCCTCTCTCCAAATACCGGAACGCTCGGCGCAAACAGAAGATACCATGAAACGGATACAGCGCACCCGACCGCCCCCTGAAGCAGTTTCAAAAGAGTATATTTCAACATATTCACACGGCACTTCAAGAGATACGGCGCGCTTTGAAATATAACGCATATTCCGGAGAATGAACATAAAAACGATATGTAAGCAAACTTTGCTAAAGGTGGAAGCGCGGCGCTGCCGCGGCATCCTCCGGCGATCTCGAAAACGCCGCAAAGCGCGCATTTGATCTCGGCGCTCACTCCAAAAGCGTCAATTATCCGTCCCGCGTAAGACGACAGAACGGAGAAAAAAACGATAAATCCGGTAAGCAGGATACACGATGACGCGCTGTCAGCGACGGATGAGCAGAATACAGCGGGAAAGCTCTCGTAGCTTCCCGTTTTGCTCTTTTCGCAAACTTTGATCTTTCTTCTCGCGACAGCGCCTATCATAACCGACGCCGAAAGCTGACTGAAGTAGATTGCAAGCCCGGCGCTCTTTGAGCCGAGAAGGATGTTTCCGACAAACGAGATCATAAATCCGGGGGAAACGTTGTTGCAAAGAGTTGAGAGTGTAAGCGTTCCGAAGGGGTCATCGCACTCGTTTGAAACTTCGCATACGCTTTGCGCCCCGCTGGGAAAGCCGCAAAGATTGCCGACGAAGAAGCAGGACGCCTCTTCCTTCGAGATATGAAGCAGTTTGGAAAGCGGCTTCAGTATCGGATAGATGGCCGACGATGCGTTGAGGCGAAGGATCATCTTTGACAATACCATAAAACAAAACAGCGACGGTAC
>JAFXNX010000090.1 GCA_017529175.1 Clostridia bacterium | reverse complement strand
TCGGACGACCGTTTCTTTTTCCGGAGACTTTTCGACTTTCCATCCGAACTGCTCGAGGAATTTTTGACGGTCGGTGTTCGACTTTACCTTGTCGAATTTTACCGTTGACTCAGCCGACGCGGGCTCGCTTACGTCGTCGTTTTTCGGGACGAGTACGAGAAGGGATATCATAAGTAGTGCCGCAAGACAGATCACTCCCACAAATTTCAGCGTACTGCCTTTTATTGAATAGATGAACATTTTTACCTCCCGGTTGTTTTTGTTAAATTATATTCCCGGGAACTGAAAATATGACATGTCCGATATTTATATGAACAACGCCCCGCGTTCGGCTGAACGCAGGGCGAACTGTTTATTATTTTGCAAGCCGCTTCAAAAGCTCTCTTGTAAGCGTGTAGATCTTTTCGGTCGATCTTACCGACAGCGTTTCGTCCGGCGTGTGGATATCCTTCGCGTTCGGACCGATCGAGATAATATCGAGTTCCGGTATCGCCTCTTTGATAAGCCCGCACTCAAGTCCGGCGTGTATGCCGACGATCATCGGTTCCTCTCCGAACAGATCGCAGTACGCTTCTTTGTATATTTTCTGAAGCGCGGAGTTCTTTGTGACGTCCCAGCCCGGATAGCGCTCGCGGTGAACGACTCTTGTCGCACCGGCGTGGCGTGAAAGGCTTTCAAACGATTCCGCTATCTCGTCAAGCTTTGAGGATACGGAAGAACGAGAGGACGAGGTAATTTTGACGGATGAAGAGTCAGACTTGATTATACCCGGATTTGAGGAGGTCTCGACGAGCCCTTCGACGTCCTCGCACATAGCGAGAGGTCCGTAGGGAAGAGCGTCAACGAGAGTTATTATTCCGCGGCTGTACTTTTCAGCGAACGCGTGATACATTCCCACTTTGTATTTTGCGTCGAATTTGAATCCCGAGTCCTCTTTTGCAAGAGACTCCGAGGCAACGTTTGCGTTTTCCGCAAGTATCGAAGGCGCGCTCATCGCGTCGTCGCAGGTAAATTCGATCACGCATTCTCTCGGTATCGCGTTGTCCTTGCTTCCGCCGTCAACAGAGATCAGACGTACGTTTTCAAGACCGGATATCAGCGAGAAGGCGAGTTTTATCGCGTTCGCGCGTCCGAGGTCGATATCTCCCCCGGAATGTCCTCCCGCAAGACCTTTTACAGAGAGCGTTACTTTTCCGAGACACCTCTCGAGCGGCATATCTTCAAAGTAAAAGTCGCTTCTCATACCACCCGCGCAGGAGACCGTCGCGCGGTCGTCCTCCTCAGAGTCGAGGTTTATCATATATTTAGCGGTGACAAGCGACTTGTCGAAAGACGCCATTCCCAAAAGTCCGACTTCCTCTCCCGTAGTGAAAAGGCATTCGAGAGGGCCGTGGACCGCGTCATCGTCCTCGAGCAGCGCCATCATTACCGCCACCGCGATACCGTCGTCGGCTCCGAGCGTTGTGCCGTCGGCGCTTATCGTGTCGCCGTCGAGCTTCAGCTTGATCCCTTCGCGAAGAAAATCGTGCTTTACGTCAGCGTTTTTCTCGCACACCATATCGAGGTGTCCCTGGAGAAGGACAGCGGGAGCGTCCTCGCATCCTGAAGACGCGCTTTTCTTGATAAATACGTTGTTTGCGCCGTCTCTTACGCAGAAAAGACCGCGCTCTTTTGCAAAAGATTCAACGAATTCTGACGATGCTTCTTCGTTGCCGCTTCCGCGCGGTATAGCGGACAGTTCTTCAAAATAATAAAATACCCGTTCGGGTTTGATACCTGATAAAATACTCATATCGCTCACCTCCGGATACAGTTTATCACATTTTCTCGGAAACATCAATATTAAGGGTTTACTTTTATAAATTTAAGTGGTAAAATATAAAAACAAAATGCAAAATGGGGAGGAATTTGTTCATGAGCTTTATCAAGAGTATCATAAACGGCGCCTCCCTGCAACATCACTTCACGTCTGCGCTCATTCTCGCGGGCGGTATCGGTTCGAGATTCGGAAACGAAGACGGAACGAAACAGCTTGCGGCGGTTTCCGGGATACCGGCTCTCGTCAGAAGCTGTATGGCTTTTGAAGAGTGTCCTTTGATAGATGAAACGGTCATAGTTGCGCGGCGCGAAGAAACGGAAATAATCAAAGAACTTACCGGGCGGTACGAGCTTAAGAAAGTAGCAAAGATCGTCGAAGGCGGGAATACGAGAGCGGAGTCGTCCGCAAACGGCGCGGCGGCGGTATCTGATAAATGCAAGTTTATCGCGATACACGACGCGGCGAGGTGCCTTGTGACCGCAAAGATCGTTGAGGACACCGTTATTTCCGCGTACCGGTACGGCTCTGCCGCCGCCGCTGAAAGAGCGGTGGATACCGTAAAGATCGCCGATGAGAACGGTTTTATCGAAAGGACCGAAAACCGAGATTATGTATGGCTCGTGAAGACTCCTCAAGTCTTTAAGCGTTCGATTTATGATACGGCGTCGGCTCTGACACAGCGCGACGGAGTTGAGGTAACGGACGACTGTATGATGGCGGAGCACGCGGGATTCAAGGTAAAGCTTGTCGACTGCGGAAGCGAAAACATTAAACTGACGACTCGTGACGATCTCGCCGTCGCCGAGTATATTATTTCAAAAAGAGAGGGCGGGTTGACAAAATGAGGATAGGACACGGATACGACGCGCACAGATACGCCGAAGGCAGACCGTTTGTTCTCGGAGGAGTTAAGATTGATTCGCCCTTCGGTATGGCGGCTCACTCGGACGGCGACGTGCTGGCTCACGCTATAATCGACGCTCTTCTCGGCGCCGCGGGACTTCCCGATATCGGGTCCCAGTTCCCGGACACCGATGAAAAATACCGCGACATCTCGAGTATGATCCTTCTTTCCGAGACCGCCGACATGGTAAGACGCGCGGGCTTTCGCGCGGAATACATCGATTGCACCGTTATTGCGCAAGAGCCAAAGCTCTCGGCATATCTCGATGAAATAAAGAAAAGCATCGCCGAGAATACCGGTCTCAAACTGAGACAGATAAACGTCAAAGCGACGACAGAAGAGAGAATGGGCTTCACCGGCGCGCTCGAAGGCATTTGCGCCCACGCGGTCTGCCTGCTTGACGAGCACAGCAGATCGTCGTCTATGTGATTATTTGATCGGACGCGGGCGGACTCCGTTTCACGTCCTGACATTTCACATTCCCTTTCCGCCGCGCATCCTGTTGAACTGTTTCACCGGCGTGTCGAAAAACGGCGACGCCAATAACAGAATATGCGGCGTCAGCGTTGTTTGTGATATATTTTGATTTTCCGGCAGGTGATTTGTATGATAAGAATCGCTCCCTCGATACTCGCGTGCGATATGCGAAGACTCGGGGATGAAATGATACGCGCGGCAAAAGCCGGCGCCGATATGCTCCACGCCGACGTTATGGACGGCGTATACGTTCCGAACATCAGCTTCGGATTTGACTTTATAAAAGCGGTTGACAGCGTGACGGATATACCGCTCGACGTTCACATGATGACAGTCTGCCCCGGAAAATATCTTAAAGAGCTTAAAGGGGCGGGGGCGGACAGCGTAACGATACATCACGATATCGCAAAGAGGGAAGAGGTCATCTCGATCCTTCGCGCGATAAAAGACGAGGGGATGAGGGCTGCGGTATCGCTTCGCCCGAAGTTTCCCGCCGAGGATATCGAGCCGTTTATTCCGTTCATAGATATGGCGCTTGTGATGACCGTAGAGCCCGGTTTCGGCGGTCAGAAGTTCATGAGTGATATGATACCCAAAATCAGAAAGATAAGGCAAATGGCGCCTGATATCGCGCTTCAGGTGGACGGCGGCATAAACGCCGGGACCGCATCATTGTGCGCCGAGGCGGGAGCCGACGTATTCGTTGTCGGGACCGCGTCGTTCAGAGCGCCCCATATGAAAGAAGCAATAGATAATATACGGCTTTCAGCCGGGAAATACGAGGTATGATGAAATGGAGGTTGTAAACTTATGTTTGAAGAAATTTACGATGACCTCTATGAGGAGATCGATCAGCTGATCGATGAGAAAAACTACGCGAGGATAAGAGACCTTCTCAGCGACAAAGAGCCCGCGGATATCGCCGCGCTCTTTGAGGAGTTCCCGCCGGAAGAGTTCACCCTTCTTTTCAGACTTCTTCCCAAAGTTCTCGCGGCGGAAGTATTCGTCGAAATGGAATCCGATATGCAGCGAGCTCTCGTCGAGGGCTTCTCCGACGCCGAACTCGGTTTCGTCGTCGATAAGCTGTTCATGGACGATACCGTCGACATCATCGAAGAGATGCCTGCGAATATAGTAAAGCGTATACTCGCGCAGGCGACTCCCGCAAAGCGGCAGATGATAAATCAGCTGCTGCACTACCCGAAGGACAGCGCAGGCTCCATCATGACAACGGAGTTTGTCGAGCTCCGCCCGGAAATGACCGTATCCGCGGCTTTCGAGAGGATCCGCGATACAGGACTCAAAAAAGAGACTATCTATACTTGTTACGTCACGGACAGCGAACGTCATCTTATCGGAGTCGTGACGGTCAAAGACATGATAATAGCAGGAAGCGGCGCCGTCATCGGCGACATTATGGAGACTGCTATCGTCGCCGTCAACACACTCGACGACAAAGAGGACGTCGCGCGTTCTATGGACAAATACGACTTCCTTGCCATCCCCGTTACGGATAAAGAAAACCGTCTTGTCGGTATCGTAACGTTCGACGACGCTATGGACGTCATCAGCGAAGAGGACACGGAGGATATCGAAAAGATGGCGGCTATACTTCCTTCCGACAAGCCGTACCTCAGGACGAGTCCTTTTGAGATCTGGAGAAAAAGGATACCGTGGCTGCTTCTGCTCATGGTCTCCGCCACCTTCACCGGACAGATAATCGCAAACTTCGAAAGCAAGCTCGCGGCGATGTCCGTGCTGATAGCATACATTCCGATGCTCATGGACACCGGCGGAAACTCCGGCTCCCAGGCGTCCGTAACGGTCATACGTGGACTTTCTCTTGACGATATTTCTTTTTCAGACTTTTTCAAAGTGATCTGGAACGAGATAAGAGTCTCGGTGCTCTGCGGCGTCACGCTCGCGATCGCCAACTTTGCAAAACTCCTGCTCGTCGATAAGATGATCTTCAAAAACGACGACCTGACGCTCCCCGTTATCGCGGTGATATGTCTTACCCTTGTCGTCACCGTGTTTATCGCAAAGCTCGTCGGCGCGACGCTCCCCATGCTCGCACAGAAGGTCGGCTTCGATCCGGCGGTCATGGCGTCTCCGTTCATCACGACCATCGTCGACGCGCTCTCCCTTCTCGTGTACTTCCAGTTTACAAAGATGATATTGCAGCTGTAAACGATTCCGGAGCCCGCGTGCGAGCTCCGGATCCAGTTTTTGAAAGGTATTCCTATGACAAGGGAAGAATTTGAACGAAGTATCAGAGATGATTACAAAATCGTCAAAATATTAGCCGACAAAGACGCCTCGCGCACCCTGCTTCTTTGCAACAAACTGAATGGTAAAAAGGCGGTACTAAAGCTGATAGATCGCACTTCGGAGCTTTACGATTATTTGTCGGGCATCAGCTTTGAAAATCTGCCGGAGTTTTACGGAGTCATTCCTCTCGACGACGGGGAAGCGGTAATGAGAGAGTATATCGACGGCATATCTGTTGCTGAAGTTATCGATGGCGGGTTGTATACGTATCACGGCGCAAAACGCGTGATATCCGATCTTTGCGACGCGCTTACGGTGATCCACGATGCCGGATTCGTTCATCGCGACGTCAAGCCGGAGAACGTGCTTATCTCAAACGACGGTACGGTCAAGCTGATCGACTTCAACGTTTCAAGAACGGTAAAAGAGGGAAAGCGTAAGGATACGCTTGTCGCGGGAACGATCGGATATATGTCTCCCGAACAGTACGGAGTCGGGCAGAGCGATCCTCGAGCCGATATCTACTCAGTAGGAGTTCTCCTCAATG